>JAVWKI010000045.1:1262-11792 GCA_036638575.1 Anaerovoracaceae bacterium
TAACCAACAACCTTGAGATCTCTTCTGAATCGGTAGCAACCGCATGAACATCGGTGGTTGCCCCACCTACATCGATGGCCATTACATTCCCTAGATATTCATAGAGCAGCTTGGTACATTCCATAACCGCTCCCGGTGTAGGCACAATGGGCCCGTCAACCATATCGCGCACATGCTCCATTCCCGGTGCATGAATAATATGCTCCTCAAAGGCTTCTTGGATCACCTTTCGGCAAGGCTCTACATTGAGTTCATCAATTTTCGGGTAAACATTTTCTACCAAATAAAGTTTTTGTCCTTCAAAAATCTCTTTGATGTCTTCTTGATTTTCAATGTTTCCTCCATAGATTACCGGAATGGAAAGGCCCATATCCTTTAGCAGCTGTCCGTTATAAAGTGCTGTTTCTCGCTCACCGTAATCTACGCCGCCTGCCAAGAGAATCAAGTTTGGTTTTATCTCTTGAATCTTTTTCAGGTCACTTTTTCGTAGCTTCCCTGCAGTGACATAGTGAATAATTCCTCCTGCACCTAGGGCGGCTTCCTTGGCTGCCTTGGCGGTCATATCATAAACCAGTCCATGGACGGTCATCTTTAGTCCGCCTGCTGCCGAAGAGGTTGCAAGCATTTCGTCGTATTCCAACGTATCTATATTTTTATTTTTGCAAAGATCTGCAATGGCTCCATTAAGACCGACTCTCACATCGCCTTCTACCACAGAAGTTGGGGCCTGCCCCTGTCCCCAAAAAACGGGGTTTTCTGTATTTATATCTGCAAACGCATTTACTACCGTTGTTGTCGAGCCGATTTCGGCTACCAGTACATCTACCTTCATTATTTCTTGTATCGCCGTTCTATCCAGTCCGCCGATACACTCCTTTCCGCTTAACTCCTGCTATAATTTTATTTCCTGACTTCTATTATACAGGCTTTTCCTTCTCCTTGCACAATGTTTTTTCTGAAGGTAAGATTTATTGATTTCTTCGCCGTCTTCGCTCTTCAATAAGGAAGGAAGCCACATCAATTCCGTGGGAATTTCTACCAAAGGCAGCATCAATTCCGGTTTTTACCCCTTCTTCAGGAATAACCTGTGTTCCTCCGGCAATAAGGATCAAATCCTCTCTTACGCCTTTTTCCACAGTAAGTTCATGAATTCGCTTCATATTCTTGTAGTGAATATTGTCATGGGAAATAATGGTAGATGCCAGTATCGCCTCGGCATTTAGCTCTATGGCTGCATCTACAAGCTTCTCTACGGGTACACTGGTTCCCAAATAGTGAACCTCTATGCCAAATCGCTCAATTCCACCATGTTTAATATCAATGATCTCTCGTAGACCTACAGAATGCTCATCCTCGCCTACAGTACCACAAACCACCTTCAACGGATGGGCTTCCACATCTTGACGAATTTCATCATCGGAAAGATACTCCGGTTCTGGTGGAATCACTAGCTTCGACACATCAATATCAAAGGCAAGCTTACCTTTTAGCTCAATTCTTGTGCCTTCTGCTTCTTGCATGATTTCTCTGGAAATGACTTCCGGATCCAGTAACCCCATTTTTTTACCGATTTCTGTGGCAACCACCTCTGCGGTTCTTGGATTGGTTGGGATCATCATGGTCATCATTATCGTTCCATCTGCAAGCCATTCCATTTCCGGTTTCACCAAATCACTGTTTCGATACTTGGCGTTTTCTGCCATTCGATTATTTACATTGTCTTCATCCAGTTCATCGATATAGACAATCTTGCTTCTATCTTCAAAGGTACAACCGCCGATTAATGCAGATGGATCTTCTGGATCTCCCCCATATTGTTCCACATTATTGTATCCATAATGGGCAGTAACCGGAGCCATATAGTCCTCATCTCGCTCATATACATAGCCATATCCAATGCCGCCTTCAATTTTTCTTGCAATTCCATCGCCATTTCGCTGTGGATATTCTGCTGAATCTACAAAAAAACCTTCCTCAACGGCCTTAAAATATCCGCCAACTTCTAGAATTTCTTCCATAAATAAGCAAGCCTTTTCCCGAATTTCTCTGGATTTTTCCATTAGTGGGCCATCTTTTTTCAGTTCTACCATATCCATCAGCCCATCAAGACCAATTAAGGTTTGCTTCGCTGTATCACAGGCTTCTACGTTATAGATATGCCAAGGTACATTTCGTCCCTCATCTGGCGTAATGGTAGACTGAATATCTGCACTGGTCAGCTTGGAAACCAGCATGTTCATTACATGGGTTACCGTAGCTTCTCTCGCAGAGGAATCAATATATTTGGTGTTCATTTGCGCACGCATTTTATAGTTTCTGCAAAAATCTCTAAGGGCAACTGCATAAGGTAGATCCATATATACACATGGTCCGGGAGTTGCGGTAGGCGGTACAGTGGAAAGGCAAATGTTTTCCGGTTTAATTCCTACAAGCTCAGAGAACTTAGCATTAATTCCATGCTGAACAATTAGCTCCGGCATAACCTTCCAAGCATCTCTTGCTGTGGCATTGGCATTGTGTGCCCCGTCAATTTGTGCGATTTCTGCAAAGGCCAAAACTCGCTTGGACTCGCAGGCATCGATCATGGACCGAACACCATTAATGTTTCGATAAAGGATATTGTACTGTGGATCCTGATGAGCGCCATTAATTCCTTCTTCGGCAAACATTACTGCCACATCCGGGCCGGCAACCCCCGAAACATAGGAGTGGTAATTAATAGGTCTTCCCACTTCATCTTCTATCATATCCAAGGCTTTTCGCTGGGCTCTAACCTGTTTTCTTGAAATCGGAACCCCACCAATCCCTTGGGGAGTACCTTCAATCAGGCCATCCATGTGAGACTGTCCTGCAGTTCTGATTACCATAATATGATCGGCACCATGCCATGCAGCCATTCTCATTCTGCGAATATCATCCTCAAATCTTCCCGAAGCAATTTCCGTTGTAATTACCGGTAACGGCTGTGGATCAATTCCATCAAAATACTTTGCCGGTGGTAGGGGTACGCCGTTTTTCATCGGTTCAGACGCATCCTGATAAGTAAATGGGCCCATCTTTAGTCCAGGAACAGGCTTTCTCCAAACCCAGCCCCGTCTTCTGGGTACATATTGGTCCAGATCCTTCAAGATATATTCAATATCAAGCTTTTCATTATGCTTTAATTCCATCTTACTTCCCCCCTTTAAACAGCTCTGTCACTTGGTCCCAGCCCTCGCCTGATGCAAGAAGCTGCCCCGCTTCACGAATAGAAATGCCCTTGGCCTTAGAAAGCTTATAGACTACATGACCGGCGCCTTTTCCCATCAGACCTCTATCCATACAGCCTTCTACAATGGGTTTTGCTTCCAAGGAAGAAATTCCCATACGCAAAAGAACGGATCGTTCCACCGATGGTGTAGTATTTTTCTTCCCCAAGTCTAACATAGGCTGAACAACCTGCGTGGTCAACATCCAAAATCGTTCATATAGTTCTTCATCGGAAAGCTCTGCAATATGTGCTCGCCTCTGTAAAAAATCATCTGCTCTTTTCATTGTAATCCTTCCTCCTTTAACCCTTCTAAAACATCTCTCACCCAAGCTTCATCCTTCATGGTTTCCTCTGCTAGGAATCGGATATCTTCTTCTGTCGGGTCCTCCACTGAATAAGTTTTTCGCGCGGTTTTAATCAAGGATCGACGCATACGATCCAAATCCACATCGGTCACCTTAATTTTGGACGGGTGATCCGGTAGGATGATGTTTTTGCCCGGAACTTCCTCTGCCGGATCTCCAAAGCGAATATCTATTCCATTTTTTCTTGCAAAGGAAAGCTGCGGTTGTACATGCTTACCTGCTCCGGTGTACTCTGTCTCCTGTACCACAATGATTTGATCTTCATCTAATTCTTGTGCCAGCGAAAAGGCGGCTGCAAGAGAAGTGTTTCCTGCCGGACCTTTTTCAAGACCTTCCAAGGTGGCAAGACATTCTGTCATGTAGAACACATCCCCTTGGGTGATGGTCACATATCTATCCATATAGCGAAGGGGTCTTGCTGCGGATCTTGGCACGTCGGATCTGTCCGGCCAGTTGGAAAAAGGAACACCAAAGCCGGTATGCCCTGTGGTAAAGGACTTTAAGTTAAATGCCGTATCCGAAGCCATGTGCAACCCGGATAGGTCTACCGATGCACCCACCACCTGAGATTTTGCTCCGGCTTTTTTCAGGCCTCTGGCTGTTCCCGTTAGGTTTCCCCCTCCGGCCTGGGTGCAAACCACCATGTCCGGATCTTTTCCAAACCGTTCTCTGCACTGCATCGCCACCTCATAGCCCAAGGTTTCTACTCCTGCGATGCCAAAAGGCGTGTAAAGGGAGGCGTTAAAATATCCTGTTTCTTCAAGAAGCAATAGGAATTTGTAAAACAGCTCCGGCCCTACCGTTAGCTGAACCACCTCTGCGCCTAGGGCTTCACATTTTCGTGCTTTTTCTACAATTTCCGGCTGGCCTACGCCCTTGGAGTCATAACATTCCTGAACAATAATGCACTTAAGTCCCGCAATGGCTGCCTGACTGGCAACTGCCGCACCATAGTTTCCACTGGTGGCAGAAATAACCCCCGCATAACCCAGTCTCTTGGCATGATAAACGGCATTGGCCGCTCTTCTGGCCTTAAAGCTTCCCGACGGATTTGCCGCCTCATCCTTAATTAAAATTCTCGCGCCCTTACCCTTTGGTGCACAGGCTCTGGCTAGGGCCGTCAAATTCTTCAGCTCCATCAACGGTGTATTGCCTACATTTACACTGCATTGTATCTCTTGCATCTCTGCCAAGGTATACCCGGTTTCTCGCATCATCTTTTCATAATCAAAGGCAATGCTTCCGCTTTCAAAATCCGCGTAATTAATTCCCACAGAGGCCAGCATAATCTCTGCTTTTCTGCCCATTACGGAGGCATAATCATTTGCTTTTTTCATTATTTTTCACCTCCGAACAAAATTCCTCTTACCTGTCGATCAATCTCTAGAAGCTCCGGAATAAATGTCCCATAATCATGATCATAGTGGGGGTTCACCTCAATTAACGTTCCTTGCTCTTTTCTTCCGGTTACGGTTTCAATCTCTACTTCTTCGCCCAGTTCAGCCGGTGCACTTAAATAGCCTTTTACCCACAATTCGAGGGGTACTTTTTTTGTATCCTCTGGCACCTGGGGTGCACGTTCCTCCGGACTTAATATAATTTTGTGGATTCTCACCCACTCGCCTTTTTGTACCATGGTTTCCTTCTCCTTATTTCTATTTTACAATCTTCTTTTCTTCCTTAATTCTATCTCTCATATCGCCCATTACCGCTCTTGGAATCGGTAAGTCCAGCATGGTTTGTAATCCCGGTTCTGCATTGATTACCTGGGGGATCATATTGGCGCACATGGCAATAGTTCCTAGGCCACCCTCGATCTCAGGACTGTTGACCATATTTACTTCCGGCGTTCCTTTGATGATCACGTAATCTCCCGTAGAAACCCCTACCTGCTCCGGCTCAATTTGCTGAGGATGCTCCATTTCTACAAAAAGTTTTTCTCCCACATAGCCTTTGGCGGTCATAGACACCCCGGCGCAAGTGCCGGCTTTGGCTTCCCCATAAGGAGATTTTCTATCCACTGTTGTTGCAATCGGCTCCATGCCTTGGGTAAAGGTATCAAGATTAACGCCCAAGCCTTCGGCGATCAGACCCATAGATTCTGCAAAACCCACATGTCCAGCCATGGTTCCTTCCGCCTTTCTTCGATTAAATTCTTCGATGGTGATCCCAATTCCTTGTTCCTCCATTACTGCAGGGCCAAAGGGAGAAAGAGAGTTCACTCGCTTAGAAAGAATATGTTCTACATCTACCATACAACCCGTCATGACCAAAACCAATAAATCCATAATATGCCCCGGATTGATGCCGGTGCCCATTACCGATACCCCATTGGCCTTTGCAATTTCATCAATTTCTTTGGCTAGCTGCGGATTTTGTGCCGCCGGATAAGACATTTCCTCTGCGGAAGTAATAACATTCATCCCCTGCTCTAGAATAAACTTTATCTTTGGAAAGGCCTTCTCGGTGAAGGAATCTGTACAAAGAATAACAATATCTGCCGCTCCGGGGCGTATCACCTCTTGGGCAGTTCCAATCATAATCTCTTCCCGATCTTCCTTCTTCGTTTTAATATAATCAAAGGCGGAAGTTCCAACCTTGTCTTCTCTATCCACTGCTGCCACAATATCTACCCCTTGTTTAGATAACAGCATATCTGCAATTCCGCCACCCATAGCGCCAAGGCCCCAAATAATTACTTTTACATTTTTCATTTTTTTGTCTCCTTATTTTTTCTTCACTTTTCCAAGTGATTCCCCGTAAACCAATTGTTTCTTCGGTGCCGACTCATCACGAAAAGGGCACCCGTTCTTGCTTATATTTATCGCAAGTTTCATGCCAAAAAAAATCTATTGAAATTTCAAGGTTTTTGCTCAAAAAAAAGGCATAGTGCAAATTTCCTTGCACCACGCCTGCAAATATTTTTGCACTATAGCCCGTATTTTTTTAATTTATGCTGTAGGGTTTGTCTCTTTATGCCCAGTGCCTTTGCGCTTTGAGAAATATTCCCACCAAAGGCCTCCAAGGTATGCTGAATTTCTCTTATCTCAATTCGCTGAAGATAGTCCTCCAAAGGCTCCTTCCGTTGCCCTAAGGTTTCTTGCTGCTGCGCTTCTTCACTGTTTATTCCCAGGGGATTGAGCAAAATATGTTCTCCTGTCAATGGTTCGCCCTCATCTGCCATAGATACTGCTGCCATAATAATATTTTCCAGTTCCCGCACATTCCCCGGATAATCATAGGCGGTAAGACGCAAAATTGCCTCCTGAGAAATTCCCCCGGTACGTTTTCCCAGCAATCGCTCTTGCTTATCTAACAGCCGCTCCACCAAAAGAGGAATGTCTGCCTTTCGCCGCCGCAGAGAAGGGATGTTTAAATTAATAATCGCCAATCGATAATACAGATCCTTTCGTAGTGCGCCCCTGGCAATTAACGCTTCCGGAGTCTCATTGACCGTTGCAATAATTCGAACATCCACAGGAATGTCCTTGCTCCCGCCAACCCGACGAATATAGTTTTCCTGCAAAACCCGCAGAAGCTTGCTTTGTAGCTCATAGGGCATTGCACTAATTTCATCTAGCAGCAAGGTTCCTCCGCTGGCCTGTTCAAAGAGTCCTGCCCGATCCACTGCCCCGGTAAATCCCCCCTTTGTAGTCCCAAAAAGAATCCCTTCCAATAAGCTTTCCGGCAAGGCTGCACAATTTTGTGCCAAAAATGGCTTGTTTTTCCGCAGTCCCTCATAATGAATACTCTGTGCAAAAAGCTCTTTCCCCGTTCCCGTTTCCCCGTAAATAAATACCGAGGTATTGTTTTTTGCCGCCTTCTTGGCTTGCACGATCACTTCAGCAAAGGCTGGGGTTTTTCCCACCAGATCGTAGAAGTTATAATGTCGAATCTTCGGTTGAGACAGCTTTGGGGGATCAAGATATTCCTCCTGCAGCTTGAGCAAGGTCTCTGACATAGTTTTAATTTGTGTAATATCCTTTGCAATCTCAATGGCTGCAACGATCTCTCCAGAAACACGAATAGGAATTGTCGTGTTCATGGTGGTCACTTCTTTCCCATATAAATTCAAGAAGGTTTGCTGCTTGGCCTCAGTGGCTCTTCCGGTTTTTAAGGCCCGCCAAAGTGTACTTTCATTTTTGGGAATATGGGCAAATGCCTCTCTAAATTTTTTCCCTAGCACATCCTCTCGTTTCACTTTTTCCAAAACCGCCATGGCCTCACTGTAAATTACAGAAATGCCCTGTGCATCCACCACATGAATGCCCTCATCAATTAACGTTGTCAGTGCTGTGATAATTCCCTCATATTCCCGCTTATCCATTTGCTCCTCCTTGGCTAGGTCTATCGAAAAAAATAACAGGTGCAAATTATTTTGCACCTGTCTTCATTCTTGTTGTTCTAGGCTGATGTTTCTTCTAGTTGACAGGTTTCTTCTACTCTGTAAACAAGGGCTACCGTCACGGCAAGACTAGCCACCCCCACCAATACGATGGTAACAATTAACGGAATCCTATGGGTATTCATCAAGAAAATTCCTGCAAGCAAGGCAAGTAAACACGCCCCGCTAACCAGTAAGAAAATCTTTCCTGTCTTTTGACAGTTTTTTTGATGCACTGCACTGCCTTGTTCTGCACCTATTTCTCCGCAACCGTGAAGAACCAAAACGCCAATGGCAAGCTTAATCAAAAATCCAATTATCGTCCCTAGCAATGCACCGATGGATAACCCAATGTTTTGTCCTCCACCTTTGATAAACAGCGGAATAAGTAGCAGTATATCAAGCACAATGGCAACCACCAAAGCCTTTTTTGCCAAGGAAAATTCTTTGGTATAGTTTCCCAAAGGAAAGATTCCAATGCCGATAATCAGTAATGCAGCCACATCCAAACAGCTATAAAACACGGATATACCAAAGCCTAAATCCAAACAGCTGATAAAATTTGTTGTTGCCAAAATAATCATCCCTATTGAAAAATAGTGAATTCCCTTTAACTTATTTACCCTTGCCATAATGCTCCTTACTCGCTCGATTCGGTCTTACATCCTTGCGTCATCCAAGGTGGTCTTTCCATCTAGTAATAACTTACACATATACCCTTGTGCCAAAAGTCCTAGGCAAGCCAAAACTCCGGTGGCAATGTATTCAACAATTCTAGGCATCATCGCAGAAATAGGAATCAAGATCATCGTCAAAATTACAATTCCGCAAGCCGGCTTCCACGCACGCATGCAGCCTCGCGCCAAAACCGGATCTTCTCGCTTGATCAGCAAGGCCGTCCCGCGAAGCAAGGTCCTATAGGTATAGAATAAGCCCAAAAGCCCAAGGTAAGCGGCAAACATTACCGTAACATCAATATAGGCCTGATTCATCATACCACTTTTTAAGTTTTTAAATGCCAAAATTCCTTGCAATATGGTAACAATTACCATTGCCGCTGAAGCAATCCGCACCTTCTTAAACTCTGCAGAAGCCTCTCCCATAGCACTTGCTCCAAAAAAAATCAAAATCCAAGCCAATATTACCCCGCCTATCGCTCCGAATTCTGCAATATTCCAAACATTAAATATCCTCACCACTTGTAACCCCAAAGTCACCAGTGCGATGAGCATCAGTCCGGCTAGAATTAAATATTCTCCGGATAAATTATTTTCTTTATTTCTCACAGTTAATCCCTCCAATTTTTCCATTATCCCATATTTTCATTCTTTTTTCAAGCAGTGGAAGAAAAACAGAAAAAAGGCTCCCTGTGGATAGCACTTCAAAATATTAAGCTACGCAAAACTAAAAGTGTATCCATTTCATGTAAAACTAAAAGTATACGCCTACCAGCTACCACAATCTTTTAACAGATTCGTGTTGTCAAAAAAATAGGGGAATGATATAATTTCCAAATACAGTGCAGTTGTTCAACTTCTTAGGAGTTGACACCTTTAAGAATTGCAATTAGGCTGCCTTTGCTGCCGCCGGGGGTATTCGTGTATGAAAATAAGATTTGCATTTGCAACGTTTCTAATTATATCACTGTTTATACTGATATATTACAATTATCGCCACATAGAGTCAGCCTCCGATTACTCAAGACAAATTGAGATGGTGGTATTTATTTTTTTTGCTGCCATCATCTGCGCTTCCTATATTGCCTACGAATGTTACCGTGTAATGTATTCTGAGATGACCGAAAGAATGACCATGATAACCGAAAGTAAAAACGATCTTCAAACCGCCTATAACAGCCTTTCTATGTTTATGATTGAAATTACTGAAGATTTTACCATTGTAAATGCTAATGAAGCCGTGTGCCGCTATCTTGGGCGAAAGCACTTCTATATTGTAGGAAAAAGTCTTGATTCAGTTTTAGATTTCAATAGTGAAGCGATTAGTACACTTAAAGATACCATTCACGAAAGCTTTTCTCTAAATTCAAATGAAAAAAAAGAAATAGAAACCAAAAATTGTATATTTGAAGTCTTTGCCTTTCCCATGCAACAGACTTCTGGTAAGCTGAAACGCGTATTGCTCGTACTTAACGATGTAACTCAAGTAAGAGCCATGTATCGACAGACTTTGCAAGACAATAAAATGACCGCAATCGGGCAACTCGCTGCTGGAGTAGCACATGAAATAAGAAACCCGTTGGGGCTTATCCGAAATTATTGTCATCTGTTGAAAAAAAACACCATGGAAAATGAGGAACAGAAAAATAAGGCAATAAGCATGATGGAGGGCGCTGTAGATCGCTCTAGTGAGATAATTGATAATCTTTTGCGTTTTTCAAGGATCTCAAACGAAATCTGTAGAGAAGTCAATCTAAAAAAAGCAATTCTTGGGATTTTATCCTTTGAGGAGCATACACTGATTAAAAAGAACATTAATGTCGTACTCAACTGTAATGAAGAAATTAATCTTTA
>JAVWKI010000046.1:0-1497 GCA_036638575.1 Anaerovoracaceae bacterium
ATACAGAATCAAAAAATCTACCTGATGGACTACGCAAAAAAGCACCGTTTTCCGAATCCGCAGTTCTATGTGGATGACGGTTATACGGGTACGAATTTTGACCGTCCTGATTTTATCCGGATGAACGAGGACTGCAAAAAAGGGCTGGTCAGGACGGTGATCGTAAAAGACCTCAGCCGTTTCGGCCGTGAGCACATCGGCGTGGGACGGTATCAGGAAATGATCTATCCCGAAAACGGCATCCGTTTCATTGCCATTATGGACAATGTGGATACCCAGAGTGAGGACAGCAACGAATTTGCCGCATTCACAAATCTTTTTAATGAATGGTATCCCAAGACTATCAGCAAAAAGGTGCGGCAGGTCAAGCGTTCCAAGGCAATGAACGGTGAACATCTCGGCGCACCGCCCTTTGGGTACAGTAAAAATCCCGACGATCCGAAGCGCTGGCTCATTGATGAGGACGCCGCACCCGTTGTCCGCCGTATCTTCCAGACGGCGATGGAGGGGTACGGTTGCTCGGCAATCGCCACGGCACTCTGGTCGGACAAGGTACTGACCCCATCGGTATACAAACTCTCGAAGGGAATCGGCGTAGGCAAAAAGTCCGAAGACCCCTACAGCTGGGAGCCGTCGGCAGTGGGCGCAATCCTTGACAATCCGGCGTATATCGGCATTACAGAAAGCCTGAAAACCACCCGATTGACTTTCAAGAGCAAGAAGCGTGTGCCGTCTCTAAAGGAGCGCAGAGCCGTTATTGAGGACAGCCACGAGCCGATCATCGACAGCCTTGTATGGGAAAAGGTCAAAACCCTGCGTCAGAACAAACGCCGTCCCACCAAGACGGGAGCCACCAGTATCTTTTCGGGACTGCTCTACTGTGCCGACTGCGGCGCAAAGCTGAGCCTGAATGTATCAAACGGCTACCGGTATTTCCGCTGTAGCGGGTACAAGCGCAACAGTCGGAAAAAGGCTTGCAGCATCCACTATATCCGGGAATCGGTGTTGGAACAGCTCGTGTTAAAGCAGCTCAGACAGTTCCTTGCCTACTTACAGCAGTTTGAACGAACCTTTGTGAAACTACAAATCGACAGCAGCAGTGCGGACAGGGAGTATGAGCTGTATCAGAAAGAACAGCGGCTGGAACAGCTGAAACGGCGCACTGTCGAGATTGAACGGCTGTTCCGTAAAATTTATGAGGATAATGCCAATGGAAAGATTACCGATGAGCAGTTCTACCGCCTTTCGGAAGGGTATGAAACTGAGCTTGCGGATGCAAAAACGGAGATTGACACGCTGACCGGGGAGGTCAAGGATACCGATACGGCAGTAACCAATGTGGAGAAACTGATTGCCGTAACACGGCGGTATACCCGCATTGACAAGCTGACACCGGAAATCCTGAACGCCCTTGTAGACAAAATCGTTGTCCAGGAAGCGGAGAAGAAAGACGGAAAGCGCACCCAGTCCATCGACATTTATTATTCCTATGTGGGC
>JAVWKI010000046.1:1507-11772 GCA_036638575.1 Anaerovoracaceae bacterium
ATGTGGGCATTGTCAATATTCCCACAGCGGAAGAAATGGTGGTACACGCCGCAAAGCAAACAGCATCGAAAACTGCCTGAAATACAGGCAAAACGGCAGGAATTTCACTCCTGCCGCCTTACATACGAAGTTTGTCCCTATCGGGGTTAATATATTGGTTAAAAAAATAAACCCCTGCAGAGCAGCACGGAAATAAAGTGCTACCTTGCAGGGGTTTTCTTACGTTCTATTTTGTTTGAATTAAGCAGTAAGCATGGAACTGAGGAATTCTTTGAGTCTTGCGCTTTTTGGCTGTTCAAAGATTTCTGTAGGTGTTCCTTCTTCCACAATTTTGCCGTTGTCCATAAAGATTACTCGATCGGCGACTTCCTTTGCGAAGCCCATTTCGTGGGTAACCACAATCATTGTGGTGTTGTTTTCCGCAAGCTTTTTCATTACCGATAATACTTCTCCGGTAATTTCCGGGTCAAGGGCAGATGTAGGTTCATCAAAAAGCATGATTTCCGGGTTCATGGCAAGACCTCTGGCAATGGCAACCCGCTGTTTTTGTCCTCCGGAGAGGTGGGCAGGGTAAGCCTCAGCCTTGCTTTCTAGACCGACTAAGTCTAGTAGCTCCTTTGCCTTGCGCAGGGCATCTTCCTTGCTTTCTCCATTGACCTTGATGGGTGCATAAGCAATGTTTTTGAGACAAGTCATGTGGGGAAATAGGTTGAAATGTTGAAATACCATCCCGGTTTTGGCGCAGGTTTTTCGAAGCTCCTTGTCCGGGATGTAGCTTCCCTTAGAGACGATGGTTTCGTTTCCTAAGGTTATGGTTCCCTTAGTCACCTTGTTTAGGCCGTTAATGCTTCGCAGTAGGGTGCTTTTCCCTGAACCGGAAGGACCGATAATTGCCACGATTTCTCCCTTTGTCATGGAAAAATCTACATTATCTAAGGCTAGGCAGTGGTGAAACTGCTTTACGATGTGTTCCATAGTTAAGATCTTATCCATTACCATTCCTCCTTTTGATCATACTTTGAGAAGTACCGTTCTAGATATTTTGCGACCAGGGTAAGTAAAAAGGTCATCAATAAATAGATTAGTGCAGCGACCAAAAATGCCAAAGTGGAAGAGGTTCTGTTTACTACACTTCTTGAAGCCTTCATTAGCTCCATGATAGGAAGTACAGAGACCAGCGCCGTATCCTTAACCAAGGTGATGGTTTCGTTAAACACCGGTGGAAGGATGGTCTTCATGGTTTGGGGCATAATAATATCAAACATGGTTTGTACCTTTGAAAGGCCTAGGGAACGAGCTGCCTCGAACTGCCCACGATCAATACTGTTAATTCCGCCTCGATAAATTTCAGCAAAATATGCTGCATAGTTTAGAACAAAGGTGATTACCGCTGTAGCAAATACAGGAATCTCTATTCCCAATCCGATAGGAAGGAAGAAATAGAAGAAAAAGAGTTGCAGCAATAGCGGTGTTCCCCTAAATATCCAAACGTAAACCTTACAAACTCCATTAAGTAGTTTGAATTTACTGTTGCTTCCAAGTGCGATAGGAAGCCCGAGGGGAAGGGACAGGGCCAAGGTCAAAGCAAATACTTCAACGGTGACCAGTGTGCCGCGCAGTAGCGACGGCAGGAAGTTCAAGATTTCAGCCATAGTTTTTCCTTTCTATTTTTCGTAGCCTTCAAAAACTACGATGTTTTTGCCAAACCATTTCTCACTGATTTTGGCTGCTTCGCCGTTATCAATAAGTTTTTTGATGGCATCATTGACTTTTTCGGTTAATTTTGTATCTTCTTTACGGAAGCCGATAGCATAGAAGTCATCTCCTAGGTTGTAGTCACAAACAATTAGCTTTCCGTCCATGTTGCTGTTTTTGAATTCGCCCAAAACTTGGTCAATGGCGATACAATCTACTCTGCCAGCCTTCATATCTAGGATTGCTTCGTCATAAGTTTTGTATTCGGAAACCTTGCCCATGAAGGATGCAGACTCTTCGTTTGCCTTTAGCATTTCCAAAGCAGAGGAATCTGCCTGAGTTCCGATGTTGTAGTTTGCAAGATCCTTAGCACTGGCAACCTTTACCTTTTCATCCAGGCTCATTAGAATAATTTTGTTGTTGATGTATTTATTGGAAAGAGACATTGCTTCCTGTCGTTCCGGAGTTGCAGACATTCCGTTCCAGATGCAGTCAATCTTTTTGGAAGAAAGCTCTAAGTCTTTTGCATCCCAATCAATTGGCTTAAAGTTTACCTTTACGCCTAGCTCTTTGCCTACTGCGTTGGCAAGGTCAATGTCAAAGCCTACAAGCTCATCGTTTTCATCTCTATAGCCCATCGGTGCAAAGGTATCATCAAGACCTACAACGATTTCACCATTTTTTTCGATATAATCCCAGTCAGTAGCAGTGTTTGCTTCTTTATCCTTATTTCCGCAACCGGTAAGAACTAAGCCAGACACCAGCAAAACACCCAAAAGGCTTGCGATTAATAATTTTTTCATTTTTTCTCTCCTCTTACTTAAACAATGCAATAATTTCTTACTCTAACGCACTAAAGCGAAAGATAGCAACAAATTAAATGTACCATAGGTACGTCATTACGTCAATACGATAAAGTGGATTTGATTATTCGGAAAATTTAAATTGAAAAAGAATGGGTGGTACGATAGAATAGATAATAGGGAAATTGGGAAAAGAGAGGAGTGAGGTTATGACGATAATGCCTTTTATTTGCTTAGGAATAGGTTTTTTTGTGGGCGTCAAAAATCGTTCGATTTGGGTTTTGGGTATGGTAGATCAGGTAATCAATGTGGTTTTGGTGATCTTGATGTTAACCATTGGCTTAAATATCGGAATTAACGATTCAGTAATGTCTAATTTGGGGGTAATCGGCCTAAACTGTGTGATTATTTCGTGTAGCGGGATTTTGCTCAGTGTGGCCTGTGTGTTTGTCTTGGAGGAAACGGTTTTGCCCCTACAACAAATTAAAGAAGAGATCATGAGAGAAAAATTATCTGCGGGAGTGGAAGAGGCAGAACGTGCAGACAGTAAAGAAGAAAAAAAGCCATCGCCTTTAATTGTCATTATGCCGGTGAGTATTGTTGCCGGAGTGGCGCTGGGTTACTTTCTTTTTTCAAAGGAAGGCAGTTTTTCCATTGCACCATATTTAGACTGGTCATTGCTTGGCTCGCTGGTTCTTCTTTATACCGGTGTGGGAATTAGCCTAGGAACCAATCGCAGCGTATTTCGTTTTGTGAAGCGAATCGGCTTTAAGCTTCTCTTGCTTCCATTGGGAATATTTGTGGGCAGCTTAGGTGCAGGCGTACTTACCGGATTGATTTTGGGCATTCCTCAAGAGTTCTCCTTGATGTCTGCTGGGGGAATGAGCTATTACAGCGTTACGGGAGCATATATGACCAATGCTTATGGCATTGAAGCGGGAACCTATGGATTTATGGTCAATGTGATGCGAGAGTTTTTTACGGTGGTTTTTTTGCCGCTGTTGATTCGTATCAGCAAGGGCAGCCCGATTGCAGCGGGCGCTGCCGGGGGAATGGATACTATGCTCATGCCCATTACACGTTTGGTGGGGCCGGAGCTAGGACTGGTTACGCTAATTACCGGATCGATTCTTACCATTGTCGTTCCTATTTTACTACCGATAGTTCACGGGTTATTGTAGTGCTGGTGAGCTACTCAGCAGTAGTTGCCCCTTAGAAGAGGGGCAAAGGTCTAGGTTATATAATGAAGGTTAATTTATAGAGTTGTTTTGCAGGATACTGGGAGGTAGGCAATGAAAGAATATAAAATTTCACATTTGATCAAATCAGAGGATCTCAATCATCATGGAACGCTGTTTGCGGGAAGATCGGCAGAGTGGCTTGTGGAAGCGGCCTTTGTTGCTGCAGCGGCAGAGCATGGAAGACCACAGGATGTGCTTTGTGTCAATGTTCACGGGTTCACCTTCAAGAAACCGGTAAACCGAGGAGAGATTTTGACCATATCCTCTCGGGTGGTAAAGGTGGGGACCACCAGCATTATGGTTTACGTAGAGGCTAAGGGTGAAATTCAAAAAGAAAAAAATGTTAGCGGATTTCTTACCTTTGTCTGTGTGGAACAAGATACAAAGAAGAAGCGACCGCATGGAATTGTTCTTGATGATCCTGCGGATGAAGAGGAGCAGGAATTGAGAGAACGGGCAAATACCATTAAATACTAAAGATCAAAACTAAGGAAGCTGCGCAGGAAGAAACCGAGGAAGAAATAACACTTCTTCGGTTTTGTGTTTTTTAACAAAAAAATCTGAGATAAATTTGCATGTAGGATATAAATGTGGTAAAATATCTTGGCGTTAAGCAAAGGAATTATTTATATAAGAAAGAAGGTAATAAAATTATGGGAACGGAACTACAAAAACGTTACGGCCTTATTACAGCAATTGCTTTGGTAGTAGGGATTGTAATCGGTAGTGGTGTATTTTTTAAGGCAGAAAAAATTCTGTCTGCAACAGGAGGAAATCTTCCACTGGGAATCTTAGCCTGGGTACTGGGCGGATTGATTATGATTTCATGTGCCTACTCATTTGCAGTAATGGCAACAAAATATGAAAAAGTCAATGGAATTGTAGACTATGCAGAGGCTTCATTAAATGAAAACTATGGATTCTTTGTGGGCTGGTTTATGGCAATTATCTATTATCCGACGCTGACTTCAGTGCTAGCTTGGGTAACTGCAAGATATACTTGCGTACTGTTCGGTTGGGACATTGTTGGCGGACAGTGTATGGTTATCGCTTGTTTCTATCTGGTATTAAGTTATTCAGTAAATGCGTTATCTCCAATTATTGCAGGAAAGATTCAGGTTACGACAACAGTAATCAAATTGATTCCCCTGCTTTTGATGGCAGTGGTAGGAACCATTGTGGGTCTAAGCAATGGTATGACCATTGAAAACTTTACTACGGTGGTTGCACCAGTTGAAAGCACTGCTTCAGCACTATTTGTTGCAGTGGTTGCAACAGCGTTTGCTTATGAAGGCTGGATTATTGCAACAAGCATCAATGCTGAGTTGAAAAATGCAAAGAAAAACTTGCCATGGGCACTTCTTGGCGGCACATTCATTATCATGATCGTGTATATTCTGTACTACGTAGGACTTGCTGGTGCAGTTCCAAATGCTGTAATGATGGAAGGTGGAGAAGCCGGCGCTAAGCTTGCCTTTGAAACCATCTTCTCTAAGGGTGCAGGAACATTAATCTTCGTATTCATTATTATTTCTTGCTTCGGTACATTAAACGGATTGATGCTTGGATGCGTAAGAGGATTATTCTCCGTTGCAGCAAGAGGTAAGGGTCCAAAGCCGGAAGCATTTATGCAGGTAGACAAAGTAACCAATATGCCAACAAACTCCTCTATTGCAGGCGTTATGCTTTGCGCATTCTGGCTACTGTATTTCTACGGTGCAAACCTAACCGGACCTTGGTTTGGAAAATTCAGCTTTGATACCTCAGAGCTTCCAATTGTAACCATTTATGCACTATATATTCCAATCTTCTTTATGATGATGAAGAAAGAAAAGGATCTGAATGTATTTAAGCGCTTTATTATGCCGACAATTGCGATTTTGGGTTGTATCTTTATGATCATTGCCGCATGCTTCTCTCACCGAATGGCAGTAGTTTACTACTTGATTACCTTCGTTGTGATTATGATTATCGGTGGATGTTTCATGAAATCAAAGAGCAAAAGTACATTATAGGATATTATTTACGATGAAGTGAAATTAAACGCTGCCGGAGCAAAGTGAGCCGGCGGCGTTTCTTTTACCCAAGGAAAGGTGGAAGAAATGGCAAATTTAGAATATGAGGATATTTCTTTTTATCTGGAGAATATTCCTGGAGTGGTTGTAATTGACATGGACGGGATGGTTCGTTATGTAAATGAGCAATGTTCCGGCTATTTTGGGTTAAAAAAAGAGTCCATTTTGGATAGACATATTACCGAAGTTTTCCCTAAGACAAAAATGATTGAAGGGTTAAAGCAGGATAAGCCGGAGCTTGTTTTTTACAGCTCCTATTTGGGCATTGGAATTACCATTCAAGTTCCTTTGTTTAAGGATAAGAAAAAAGTAGGGCTTCTAGAGTATGATGCAACCCAAAATTCAGAACGCCTGTATGAGCTTTCAAGAGGCTACAGTAATTTTTTGGACAATGAGCTATTAAATGTAGAAAAAGAAATCATCAAGCTTTCGGAAGAAAAATATTCCATTATGAGTATTGCCGGTGGTTCTGCAAAAATTCGGGAGATGAAGAAGGATATTATCGCTGCAGCAAAAAGCAATTCAACGGTGCTGATTACCGGAGAAACCGGAACGGGAAAGGAATTGGTTGCCCATGCAATTCATAATTTAAGTGGTAGAAGAAACCATAAGATGATTAAGATCAACGCCTCTGCATTTCCTGAAAACTTGGTAGAGTCAGAGCTATTTGGCTACGAAAAAGGCTCTTTTACCGGTGCGGCCAAGGACGGCAAAAAGGGAAAGTTTGAACTGGCCAATAAGGGGACCTTGTTTATAGATGAAGTGAACCAAATGCCCATGAGTATTCAGCCCAAGCTGCTAAGGGTTTTGCAGGAACGAGAAGTGGACAGAATCGGGGGAGAAGAACCTATATCTGTAGATATTCGGGTTATTGCAGCCTCCAATGAGGATTTGGGAGAATTGGTGAAAAAAGGTTTGTTTAGAGAGGATCTTTACTATCGTTTTCATGTAATTGAAATCAAGATTCCCCCATTGAGAGAGCGAAAAGAGGATATTGAAGAGTTGGTTATTGGCAAGATAAAAACCTTTAATATTACCATGTCCATGTCTATTGAGGGAATTGAGCCTGAAGCCGTGCGATTGCTAGAGCAACACCACTGGCCGGGAAATGTAAGAGAATTGACCAATGTGGTAGAACGGGCAATGAATTTTGCCGAAGGAAGAGTGTTAACTGCCAACGATTTTCGTATGGCATGGAGCCTCCCGGTAAAGACGACCAAGCTAGCAGACTTACCTTCGGAAGAAGAAGATCTAATCAAGAAGGTGAGAAATGATGCGGAGCGGGAGCTGATTACGACCGTACTTGCACGATTTGGCGGAAATAAAACCAAGGCAGCCGAATTTCTGAAAATTCCTCGGCCATTATTGTATCAAAAAATGAAAAGATTGGGAATATAATGAAAAAACTGTCAGTGTTTAATTACACTGACAGTTTTTACTTACAGTGGTTTTTCCCTTAAATCTGTGGGTTTACAGCATTTTGGGGGACAAGCGTAATTAAATACTTACAGTAAAGAAAAAAGAAGTATATTCAGAATATTGGAATTTCAGCTAAATTTCAGCAAAATCAAAAAAATCCCCCTTGGCATGGAACTTGCTTATATATTGGGTATCAGCAAAAAACGTTTAGGAGGATATAATGAAAGCAGATATTTTGATTAAAGGCAGTGCTATCTTTGATAGTGTAAAAGACGAACCCTTTGAAGGCTTCGTAGCAATTAAGGACAAAAAAATCCTAAAAGTAGGAAGCCCAGAGGAGGCGGAGGCCTATATTGGATTGAACACAGAGATTATTGAAAGTGGAGACAGAACGGTTATGCCGGGATTTCATGACAGCCACACCCACTTAATCTTAGCAGGAATGTTCAAGGCGGGAGTTCAGCTTTATGAGGCAAAATCTGAAGAAGAAGCAGCAAAGATGGTAAAAGACTACTATGAGAAGTATGATGATGGAAATCCTTGGGTCTATGGCTTCAACTGGTATCATATCTTTTGGGACAAAAAAGAGTTACCAAAGAAGGAAACCTTGGATGCTTACTTCCCGGATAGACCGGTATTTCTTTTAAACTCAGAGGCACATGGTGCATGGGTAAACAGTAAGGCGCTAGAGCTTGCAGGGATTACCAAGGACACTCCGGATCCATTCGGCGGAGAGTTTTCAAGAGATGAAAACGGAGAACCGGCAGGCTTCCTTTATGAAGCAGCTATTGCACCGGTAATCAAATATGCTTTTGATTTCACTGCGGAGCAGGAAAAAAACTTTTTGAAGCAGTTTATGACAACAGCAGCGCCTCTTGGAATTACTGCGGTAGTAGACGTACAGCCTTATTTTGGACAGGATTTAGGCTCTTTGGATGTGTATACCCAGCTAGAAGAGGAAGGGGAGCTAACGGTAAGAATTACCTCTGCAGGAGACCTTCTTGGAGATGTGGACAAGGCAGTGGAACGAAGCAAGAAGTACAAAACAGAAAAAGTTCGTGCTCATATGCTCAAGCAGTTTGTTGACGGAGTATTCCCTACCCATACGGCATTGATGTTAGAAGATTATACCGATGCACCGGGAAACAAGGGAACGAGCCTTTCTCAGCTTGAAGACATTAGGGAAGGAATCCTAAGAGGGCATGAGCATGGTTTATGGATTAAAATTCATGCCATTGGGGACAGAGCCATTAAGTTTACTGTGGATTGCTATGAAGAGGCAATAGAAAAACACGGCAAAAATGATGCACGACATGCCGTTGAGCATATTGAATTGCCAAGACCGGAAGACATTAAACGATTTGGAGAGCTTGGACTTGTACCATCTATACAGCCAGAGCATGTTGGATTGATGCCAACCTGGGAAGGGGAAGAATATCGATACGTGCTAGGGGAAGAACGTGCAAATCGAACTTGGCCATTTAAATCTCTTCTTGAATCAGCAGGAGTTATTGCAGTAGGAAGCGACTGTCCAGTAGTGGATAACAGCCCATTCCCTACAATCTACAGAGGAATCACCAGATTGCATAATGATGGCTTACCGGAAGGTGGATGGAATCCTACAGAAAAATTAACCCTAAGTGAAGTGCTAAAGGGCTACACTAGCGGCTCAGCATACGGAATCGGCAGAGAAGCGGAAATGGGAACACTAGAAGAAGGTAAATTTGCAGATGTGATTATCATTGACAAAAACTTATTTGCGGCTACACCGGATGAAATCAGAGAAAGTCAGGTTGATATGACCATCATGGATGGTAAAATTATTTATCACAGATAGAAAAAGAAAAGGAGGCAAACCTAATGGATGCTAATTATGGAATTTTAAGTCTTTTACCTGTAGCGGTGGTAATCATCACCGCAATTATTACCAAGAGAGCATTAGAGCCATTGATTTTAGGAACTTTGGTGGGTTATGTGATCATCGCAAAGGAAGGCTTTGTTGTAGCCTACCTAGATTCACTTTATTTGGAACTGGGAGAGTCGGCATATTTTGTTATCGTATTTGGCCTATTTGGAATATTTATTAAATTACTAGAAGATGCCAATGCTATCTCAGGCTTCACCAAGCTAGGTGCCAGATTTGCAAATAACAAGAAAAAAACCGGTATTTTGGCTTGGATTATGGGTATTATTTTCTTCCTAGACAACTACTTCAGCATTCTCGGTGCAGGGGTTTCTAACAAGAATCTTGCAGACGAAAACAAAATGTCCAGAGAAATGTTTGCATTTTCAGTAAACGCAGTAGCTTGTTCTACTTGTATCTTGGTTCCACTTTCCTTATGGGGAATCTTTATGGGTGGACAAATTGAAACGGTTCTTGGACTGGATAGCGGAGCAGGACTGGCAGAAGTAATGAAAGCCGTACCGTTTATGTTCTTTGGATGGATAATGATTATCTTTGTATTGCTTTATCAACTGAGAGTAATTAAGCCGTTTGGAAAGATGAAGGAAGCAGAAGCAAGAGCAGAAGCTACAGGCAAACTTTTGCCGGAAGATCTTGATGAAAGCATTATTCAGTCCGACGAAGAAAAGCCGGCAAACTCAATTATCAACTTCATCGTACCGATGGTTGCACTAATTGGCGTAACGTTATTCACAAAGGAATTAACCTATGGACTAATCGTAGGAATCGTTCTTTGCTTGGTACTGTATATTCCGCAGAAATTAATTGGATTTACCCAGTCTTTTGACTCACTTTGTAAGGGCTTTGAGGATATGTTTGTTGTAACTGCCATTGTAATCAGTGCCTTTGTACTACAAAACGCCAATGATACATTAGGTCTTGCACCATTTGTTGTAGACAGCGTAGTAGGCGTGATGAATGCACAGCTATTACCGGTAATCGCCTTTATCCTACTGATGGTTTTAGGCTTTGTAACCGGAAGCTTCTGGGGTATGGCAGCAGTATGTTTCCCAATTATGTTACCACTGGCAGAAACCTTAGATGCAAATATCTATTTAACCATAGGTGC
>JAVWKI010000047.1:0-11589 GCA_036638575.1 Anaerovoracaceae bacterium
TAAGGCCTCCTCTACGGCAAGCTTACATCGCTCGATTTCCTGTTTCATTGGCGTTGACCTAAGTTTTTTCTCCGAAAATTGTTCCTTCACCAAATCAATATATACGGTGTAACCAATGATTACATCGCTCTCCCTAAGTGCCTCCATGGCTCTTGTTGTTGCTTGCTTCAGTTCTCCCGGGCCTAGCCCTACTACATTAATTTTCATCTGATTCCCTTTTCTCCCGTCTTTACTGTATCCTTTAATGCCGCCTTTTCCAAAGCGGAAAAACAATCATTCCACGCCTCCTTGGGCAAATATTCTCGCAATCCAAACAGCAGTTTTTTTATTGATTTTTCTGCCGCAGCTTCTACCTCTTGGGTTTTCATCCGATTGGTAATATCCTCCGCTGCAAGCTCAGTAATTTTTTCGATTTTGGGAAGATATTTTCTGAATCCGAACCATAGCTTCAGTTCGTCAATATAGGCTTCTAGAATTTCCTCCGCTTTTTTGGTCTCTGCTGCATTGGTATGGATAGGGGTAAGTGCACTAAGCTGATCCATGTTAAATAGCTTAATCCCCGGAATTTCTTCTATTGTCGGATCCATATCTCTGGGAACGGCCAAATCCATAAAAATCGTTCCCGCAAAATTTCCGTCCTGTAAATTTTCTTTGATCAAGGTATAATGGGGGCTTCTGGTTGCACTGATGACCCCATCATAGGTTTCCAGCTCCGCTAGGCGCTCTTCGTAAGGAACCATTTTGCAATGCTCGGGGATAATGGACCCTTGCACCTGCTCCTTATGCATTCGTTTACGCAAGGTCATGGAGACCTTTGCGCCATAGCCGGTGAGTAGCTCTGCCAGCAGCTTTCCAATTTGTCCGTTTCCGATGATCAAGCACCGCTTTCCTGCTAGGCTCCCCCATTCTTTTTTTAACACCTCCACACTGCTTCTTGCCGCCGATGGATTGGCAGAGGTGAGATGAACCTGACTTTTTACTTTTTTTGCCGCGGCAATTGCCGTCTGAAAAACTTTTTCAATCACCACATCATCGCTGCCCGCTTCCTTAGAACGCATCAACGCCTCCTTAACCTGGGTTAAGATTTGATCTTCCCCAAAAAGCTTGGATTTCAGTCCGCAGCATAGTTCAAACAAATGGGCTAAGGCTACCTCCCCTTCCCGCGTGATAAAAAGCTCTTCGGGAAAAGAAGCACCTTTCCCGGGGCCTTGTTCCTTCAAGGAAAAAAGAAGTTCCCTTATGGGAAGATTTTCCTGATTCCCACTAATCCAAAGCTCGGTTCTATTGCAAGTGGATAAAATTAGACTGCCCAAAACTGCGGGGTTCTCTTTTAGTTTTTCCATGGCCTCCTTAGCCTGTATTTTGGTAAAGGAAAACTGTTCCCGCTGGCTAAGGCTTGCTCTGCCATGGTCAATCCCGATCATGATTATTCGCATGATTTACTTGCCTCTCTAAATTCATGGGTAAAGGTAGGATCATATAGTTTCGATCGTTCATAATCATCGCCCAAAAATTCCCCTACAAGAATCAGGGCGGTTTTGGTAATGTGGTTTTCTTCTGCCATCTTTGGAAGATCGCCCACACAGCCATAAACGACCTTTTCTTCCGGCCAAGTTGCCTTATAGACAATGGCCGCCGGAGTTTCTTCCTTGTAGCCGCCCACCAAAAGTCGCTCTCGCAAACCAGATAACAATCCTGTAGAAAGGAAGATTGCCATAGTTGCTTGATGTGCTGCCAGTAAGGCAATTTCTTCTTTTTCCGGCACCGGTGTTCTTCCTGCCATTCTGGTAATGATCACGGTTTGAGAAACCTCCGGAAGGGTATATTCCGCCTTCAAGGCTGCTGCCGCACCGCAAAAGGAGCTGACTCCGGGTACGACCTGATAGGCAATGCCTTCTTTTTCCAGCAAGTCTATTTGCTCTCTGATGGCGCCATAGATGCTCGGGTCTCCCGTATGTAGACGTACAGTCATCTTGTTTTCCTTCTCTGCCGCAATCATTTCCCCAATGACTTCTTCTAAGGTCATGCCCGCACTATCCATAATCTTGCACTCTTTTTTTGCCACAGCCAGTAAATTTTTGTTTACCAATGAACCAGCAAAAATAATCACATCCGCTTCTCTCAGCAGTCGATCTCCCCTTACCGTAATTAAATCTTCCGCACCCGGGCCTGCTCCTACAAAATTAATCATCGTCCTACTCCTTACTTTTCCTTTACCACTACAATTGAAAAATAGCCTGCTGCCTCATCAATCTCTTCTACCGAGGAATACACTTTTTCTCCGTCCATTCCACATCGTTCTACCATTTTTACCGACAAATCTTCACGCTCCATCAATAGATTTTTGATTTTTCCAATGGACTTGCCGCTTTTCATCAATACCTTTGTTCCCTTTAGTTCTAGGCTCTCCTCCAGATCCTTGTAGGATGCGGGGATAATATGCAAGGCTTGGTGTGCCTTGGTTAAGCCTTCGTTTAATCTGGCTGCTACCGCACAAAAAGAAGGAATCCCCGGAATAATCTGTGCCGGGTAACCCTTTGCCCGCACTAGATCATGCACATAGGTATAGGTTGAGTATACACTGGGATCGCCCAAGGTAAGGAAGGCGATGGTTTTCCCTTGATCCAGCTGCGCCATTATTTTTTCTGCTGCCAGCTGGTGAGAGGCCGCTAAAGCTTCCTTGTCTCTAATCATTGGCATATCTACCTCCATCAAGGGCTTATCCGCCAATGCCTTTACCGCTCCACTGGCAATGGTATAGGCCGCATTGACCTCTTTTCCCGATGCAGGAACCACAATTAAATCGCTTTCCTCTATAATCCGTACTGCCTTTAGGGTCATTAATTCCGGATCTCCGGGGCCCACGCCGATTCCATATAATTTACTCATCTTTACTCTCCGTTTCCATGGTTGCTTGCCTGTTCTTCTTCAATGTTTTTGCCCCGTCTGTTTCGCCCAAATAGCCGTAAACGTTAGAATACATCACCGCACCGACCATCAGCGCTCCTCTGACTCGTTGGTTTAGCTGTTTTTCTATTCTTGCTAAGACTTCCTTCATTACAGGTACACGCAAGCCTTCTTCATCAAGGACGGCAATGGCATCCTCTGTGGTGACACAGTCCATAATTTTTGTAGAAAGCGCTTTGCTTCCTCCTACTGCAAGAATTGCTTCAGAAAGGACCTCCATTCTTCCATCTCCATATTGAGAATGGGTATTCATCCTTCCTCCTGCGACCTTGGCCAGCTTGCCAATGTGCCCTACCAGCAGCACTCCCTCACAGCCTTTTTCCACTGCATAATCTAGGGCCTCACCAATAAAATTACTACATTTCACCACATTGCTTGGAGAAATACCCATCATTCCTTCAAGAAACTTTTCCCCATAGTTTCCCGGGGTCAAAATCAAGATTCTTTCCCCTTCTGCAACCTTTACGTTGATTTCCACCTTGATGGTGTCCACCAGTGCCTGCTCACTCATGGGTTCTACAATTCCCGTAGTGCCTAAAACCGAGATGCCGCCAACAATCCCCAGCTTTGGGTTAAAGGTTTTCTTAGCCAGGGCAACTCCTGCCGGAATAGAAATTTCTACTTCTACTGCTGCCGTAATTCCTGCCTGTTGAAGTAGAAGCTGTGCCGCAGCTTCCATCATTTTTTTTGGTACAGGATTAATTGCCGCTTCTCCAACCTTGCAGGCAAGCCCCGGTTTGGTTACTCTGCCTACCCCCAGTCCTCCTTCAATGAGAACACTGGTTTCCGGCCCTTCTTGCAGCCTTACCTTGGCATAGACCAAAACATCCTTTGTCACATCGGGGTCATCTCCACTATCCTTTCGCACGGCGCAAACCACAGCCCTTCCTTCTTCTCTGGTTTCTGCAATGGGAATGGTCAGCACTATGCCTTTTGGCGTATGAATTTGAACCTGCTTAGCCGCCTGCCCATGAAGAATAACGCCCATGGCCGCCACCATAGCTGCGGTAGCGCAAGACCCGGTGGTATACCCTTTTCTCAGTTCCTTGGCCATATTATTTGTACATCTCTTCTTTAATGTGTGCTACGTATAATTCCCTAATGGAAGGAAATTCTCCTAGGCCCTTTAGGATACAGTCTACCGCATAGCCTTGTTCCTCCAGGATCGTTTTCCAAGAGTCTTCCTCTCCTGCCATGTCATTTTTTGCATGATCTCCTGCAACCACCATTAGGGGCAACAAGATCACTTTTTTCGGCGATCTGGCCGCCAACAACGGAAGAACCGTATCCAATTCAGGATAACCCTCTACCGTACCCACAAAGACATTTTCATAGCCAAGGGCCTTAAACCGATAATCCAGCGCAGCATAAGCACTATCAGCAAAATGTCCGGTTCCGTGGCCCATGAGCAATAGCACCTCATCCTCCTTTAGTGAAACCTCCTTCATCAAGCCATGACAAACCTGATCATAGTCAGCAGAAGCAGTTAACAAAGGGGCGCCTATTTTAATGTCCCAAAAATCGCATTCATGTCTTCTTACTTGGTTGACAATTTTTTCATATTCATCGCCATTAATAATATGTGTAGGCTGAAGAAATACCTTTTTATATCCCTCTGCTGCTAGCTTTCCTAGGGCTTCATCTACCGTATCAATATGCAGGTTATCTCTCTTTTTTAGTACCTCCATAATCATTCCGCTGGTAAAGGCTCTGCGGACTTCCATCTCTCCAAAATTTCTTTGAATTTCTTGTTCAATGGCTTCAATGGTATATTCTCTGGTGTCCTGATGGCTTGTGCCAAAGATTACCACCAGGATTTCTTTTTTTGAACTCATCCTTTTGCTCTCTCCTTAATATATTCTTCTAGGTCTTCCATTGTGCGTGGAAGCTTCCTCTCTCTATCCAAAAGTCCTGCCTGACACATTGCCTCAAAAATTCTAAGTACCCCGGGTTTTTCTAAGTTGGTTTTCTCTAAAAGGGCTTCATCGGTGAAGATTTCTTCCGGAGTTCCATCTCCCACAATTTTTCCTTCATCAAAGATCACCACCCGATCTGCCCATCCTAGAGCACTTCCCACATTATGTGTAGAAAGAATCACCGAAATGCCTCTTTGGGTAAGCAGGTCAATGATTTCATCGATCATCCTTGCATGCTTAGGATCTAATTCCGAGGTTGGCTCATCAAAAATCATAATATCTGGTTCCATGACGAGAATATCTGCAATGGACACCCGTTTTTTTTGCCCTCCGCTAAGAAAATGGGTAGGCTTTTCACTGAATTCTTGAATATCCAGCTCCTCCATCACCCGGTTGACCTTTTCTAAGGCTTCTACTTTGCCCACCCCTAAATTGAGAATTCCAAAGGAAATGTCCTGCACTACGCTGGCAGAAAAAAGCTGACTGTCAGGATTTTGAAAGACAATCCCAACCTTTTTTCGGATAGACAACAGGCCCTTTCGGGAATAATTAATCGGCTCTCCCTCAATTAAAATTCTCCCCTTGGTGGGTTTCAATATCCCGTTAAGCTGCAAAAAAAAGGTTGATTTTCCTGAGCCATTTGCACCCATGATTGCCACCTTTTCCCCTTTTTTTATGGTCAAGTTAATCCCATTAAGAGCAATGGTGCCATCTGCATAAGTATAATGTAAGTCTTCTACTCTTAATATTTCTTCCACTAGAATCCCCCTTGGAGTTTTAGAAACAGGCCGCCCACCAAAAGTACAGTGAGGAAAGTTCCCGACAAAACAACTTCTTTTTGTTTTGCAGGACTGGTAGTAAACACCACCTCTAATTTCCCATCATAGCAACGGGCTTCCATTGCATTGAACATTTGCTCAGATTTATAAAAGGCAATAATCAGCAGCTGTGCCAACATCTTGCCCATACTGGAAATGCTTGTTTTCAAATCCTTATTTCCCAAACGACAATTTTGTGCCACTGTAATTCCCGCTGCAATTTCCAGTAAGATAAAAATAAAGCGATAGATCAGCAGCATTAGCTCCACCACCAGCCATGGGCAGTGTAGGGACTTTAGCAGTCCAATTAAGTCCAGTACCGGTGTAGTCAAGGTCAAAAAATAAAGGCAGGATACGGAAGCCAAGGACACCAGCACCAGCAAGGCTGCCGTCATGAGCGAATGTCCTGTAACAAGGATTCCTTCCCGCGTAAAATCACAAGCAATGGCAATGGTACTCAGAAGCAAGAACACCAATGGTCCAGTCATTAATTTCAAATATTTGAGCAAGGAAACATTGCTGTATCTTACGGTCAAAAAACTCATTGCCAGCAATACAATCAAGGCCACCGTTCCGGTTCTTACTGCAACACAGATCAACAAAGGCCCCAAAGCCAATGCCGCCTTGATTCCCGTATTCATTTGCCGAATCTCTGACGAATATGCCAGCTTGTCTATCATTATCATTAGAAACAATTTCCCTTCCGAATTTCTTCTAGATAATCATCATTGATTTCTGCTTCCTCAAACGTTGCCATGTTGCTCATTACCCCCAAGGCACCTTCTATGATTTGAAAGGCCAAAGGACATCCACTTCCTTCTCCAAGGCGCATCCCTAGTTTAAGCATTGGCGTAAGCCCTAGCGCTTCTATGGCACGACCATAGCCAATTTCAAAGGACTCATGAGAAGCAATCATATACGCCTTTGCCCTTGGTGCGATTTTTTCTGCAACCAAGGCAGCAACAATAGAGATATAGCCATCAATGACTACGGGCAATTTATTGATTGCTGCCCCCACAAATACCCCTGCCATACCGGCAATATCAAAACCACCAACCTTGGCCAATATATCAATGGTATCGGTAAACTCTTGCTTGGCCGCAGCCTCTACAATTTCCTTCTTCCGCTGAAATGAGCTATCGGTTATTCCACCACCGCGACCGACTACCGCCTCAGCATCGCAGCCGGTAAGGGCAGATAATACCGATGCACTGGTGGTGGTATTTCCAATGCCCATCTCTCCTACACCGATAATGTCATAGCCCATTTTTTTTGCAGCAGTAGCCAGTTCAATTCCGGTCATCAATGCAGTTACGGCTTCTTCTCTGGTCATTGCCGGTTCTTTTGCCAGATTTTTTGTTCCCATGGCGATTTTGCGATCAATAATTTTATTTTCTCGTATATCCCCAACTTCAGTTGAGACCAGGCCCTTAGGTACCAGGCTGTTGATCCCCACATCTACAACCATTAAATCCGTATTGAAGGTCTCTGCAAGTGCACCTACGCCAGTAAGCCTTCTGGTAAAATTAATGGTCTGTGCAAGGGTGACGGATTGAGGTGCTGAAGCAATACCTTCACTACACACACCATTATCTGCAGCCAGAATAATAACGCATTTCCTTTTCACCGAATTGTAAAGCTTTCCCGTTATTCCGGCAAATTGCACCGAAAGTTCTTCTAGCTTTCCAAGGCTTCCCGGCGGCTTTGCTAAGGTTTCCTGCCGTGCTAAGGCCTGCTTCATTGCCCCTTCATTTAGGGGCTCAATTGTTCTGGCTAGGTCAAATAATTCTTTTTCCATTTTACGCTTCTTTCTGCTTGACGCTCATCTTTTTTCTACAAACCAGGTAGCCCAAACCAAAGCCGAAAACCCCTGCACCTATAGCGGCTTGCAGTGCAAAGAGCAAGGACTCCGTTTCTCCTCCCGGCAACTCAATAATCGAATTAAACCATGGAACATAATCTTCATCTATTTTGGTGATTGCCTCTTCTGCCTTCCCATCCGCTCCGGCAAAGTCCGAAGTTTTGTTGATCAACAAAGGAAATACCGCAATGGCCACAGCAAGGACCAAACAACCAATGACAATTTTTGTATTCTTACTCATCCTTCTACACCTCCCGAATATAATCAAGTTCGCTAAGCTCTGAAGAAGCATAGCTTTCTAGTGCCTTCATCACAACTACGGCAATCAACCCCTCAATGATGGCAAGAGGCACCTGTGTCACCGCAAAGATAGTCAAAAACTCAAGCAAGGAGGCAGTAAACCCTCCCGTATCGGAAGGATGGGCCATGGCTAGTTGAACCGCCGTTACGCAATAGGTTCCTAAATCTGCCAGGCAAGCGGCAAGAAAAACGCCCACACTCTTTGGTAGCTTTAATTTCTTGGAAATAAAGAATACACCAAAGGCAATAAACGGTCCTGCAATTGCCATAGAAAAGGTGTTTGCACCCAAGGTGGTCAGGCCTCCATGGGCCAAAAGTAGTGCTTGAAATAAAAGGACAATTACACCAATGACACACATGGCGGTAGGGCCAAAGAGAATCGCCCCTAGCCCTGTTCCTGTAGGGTGAGAGCTGCTTCCCGTCACCGACGGAATCTTCAACGAAGACAAGGCAAATACATAAGCGCCCATCATGACGAAAATCAATAAAGTTTTTCTATGCTTCATCATCGTTTTTCGAATGGAATACAATCCCAACACAAAAAAAGGAACACAAATTGCTCCCCAAAATAGGGCATACCCTAAAGGCAAATAACCCTCCATAATGTGCATCCCACTAGAAACCGCCACCGGACCAAAAGTCATGGCGATAATTACCCCTGCAATAAACAGGTTCCGTTCTTTTCTTGTTTTTTTCATTTTTTCCTCCTAAAAATAAAACTATTCTGACAATTCGTCAGAATAGTGTATTTAAGTTGATCTATGCCAACTTAAACTACACCTTCAATCCACCGTTAAAAAATGTAATGCTTTGTTTTCAGGCAGGTCTTCTGGCTTAGGAGTCAACATTGCGAAACTTCTTCCCATAAACTACAGTGATTTATGTTTGCAACTTATCCATTACAGCGGCGGGACCGCGTGGGATTCTCACCCAACTTCCCTATTCTTTCGGCAGGAAAACACCGAACACCTAAAAACGTTTTAAATTTCATTTAGTATATCATAGGCCTCTTTTGTACGCAATGGCCTTGGATACAATTTTTTTCACTATATTCAGATTTGAATGAAAATTCAAGTGAGGATAGCCACAAAGAAGGTTTCCTTTTTCATGGATACAGTCCCATCCTCTGTTGCTCAATGGCTTTTCCCCTCGAAAATCCCCTCCCGGATCCGTGCTATCCCAGTAGTGAAATTCATGGGCCTTGATGGTTTCTCCTTCTTCCAAAAATGAGGTTTCCCCTTTTGCCCTTAAGGTGATGTAGCCAAAGCGCACCAATTTGTCTGTGGGAAAGCTTCTTCCTTCCAGCACGCCAACACCCGCAAAGGCACGGCGGTTTTGATCCTCAATTTCCCGATGAAGGTACATAAAGCCTCCACATTCGGCCAAGGTAGGCAGGCCACCTTCTACTGCCCTACGGATTTCCCTCCGCATGGATACATTGGCTTCCAGTTCTTGCAAATACAGCTCCGGATAACCTCCACCTAAAATTAACCCATGGATATTTTCCGGAAGGTGCGGATCCTTCATTGGACTAAACTCCACGATTTCTCCATTGTACGCCCGAAGTAAGTCCAAATTATCCTCATAGTAAAAGCAAAAAGCCTTATCCCGTGCTACTGCAAATCGCAACGGCTCACCGTCCTCCTGAACAGGAAGGCTAGGTAACTGGTGAGAGACATAGGAAAACGGTGAAGCACCCTGTGCCAATTCCATCACCCCCTCCAGATCAATGGTTTCAGCCAAGCTTCTTGCAACGCCTTCCAAAAGCGCATCCAAATGTTCAATTTCTCCGGCAGTAACCAGACCTAAATGACGGCTTTCCAGCAACTGGTCCACTAAGTTCCGCATATACCCAACCACCTTTACCGGTAAATTTTCTTCAATTAAGGCTTTTAACCTTGGGTACATCATATCCGAAACCCGATTAAGAATTACCCCCTTAATGGTTCCGTCGGATTTCAATTCCAAAAACCCTTTGATTTCTGCAAGGATAGAGTAGGATTTTCCTCGTCCGTCTACAAGAAGAATTGTAGGCGTCTTGGTTTTTCTTGCCAGATCATACGCACTGGCAATAGGTGTTGTCCCTGCCAGTCCATCGTAAAACCCCATGACCCCTTCAATAACCACCAGCTCTGCGCCCTTACTGTTTTGCGCCATAAGGAACTTAATGGTTTCTTCATCATTAAAAAAAAGATCCAAATTCCGGCTATCAACGCCCAAAACCTCTCGATGAAACATGGGATCGATATAGTCCGGTCCACATTTAAAGGAAACCGGTTTCTTGCCATTTAATTGAAGTAGCTTCAATAGACCACAGGTCAAGGTTGTCTTTCCGCTACCGCTACCGGTAGCCCCAATTAGCAGTCTAGGTAGGTTCCATGTGCGATTCACTGTCATCCTTCATCCTTTCCCCCTGAATAATATATACCGGGTTTTGCCCAATCATCATATTGTATGGGCCCACCTCTTTGGCTTTGGAAACCATAAGCTGTGTAACGTCCACTTGATTAAATCCGTTGTTTTTCAGCGCCGTAATAGAAGACACCACCGACTCTAGGGCAATGGCATCAATGACCACCGTGGCATGGGGATTCTTTTGTGCAATTAACGCCAAAATATTGTTGATCTGGCCTTTGGTTCCCCCAATAAATACTTGATCCGGTGCGGGTAAATCCATTAGCACCTGTGGTGCTTTTCCCTGAATGATTTGCAAATTGCTCAGCCCAAACTTTTCTTTGTTTTTTTCGATTAAGGCTGTTCCCTCAGGGTTTACCTCTACTGCATAAACACAGCCTTCTATGGCCTGCATAGCAGCCTCCACAGATACAGAACCGGTTCCTGCCCCCACATCATAGACAATGCTGTTTTTTTGTATCCCCAGCTTAGACAAGGCTACACTTCTTACCTCGGTCTTTGTCATGGGGACCTTGCCGCGAATAAACTCCTCTTCGGGTATTCCCGGTGTTTCTTTTTGTTTCCTTATGGGTGCAGGGTTTTCCACAAGCATGACGCTAAGGGGATCAAAGCTACCTTGCGCAAGCTCCTTGGGGCTACCCTCCACAATTTTTTCTTCTTCATAGGAAAGTCTTTGTCCCACATGAACAAGGGTATGTTCAAGCCCCGCCTCAACTAAGGCGTTGCAAACATAGGCTACCGTTCGTTCTCCTCCCGTAAGCAAAAACACTTTTTCCTGAGATTGGATTGCCCCAATAAAATTTTCTCCGTGATGATGTAGACTCACCACATGGATGTCACTCCAAGGCAAGTTTAGCTTGGCAGAGAAATATTGAAGAGAGCTAATCCCCGGAACTAGCTCCACAGCGTAGTCCTGATCTTGTTCTACCAATTCCACTAATTTTTTTGCTCCACTGTAAAAGCCCACATCTCCGGACATCAATACCGCCGTTTCTGAATATCCCTCCGCCTTGATCCAACGAAAAATTTCCTCTGGTTTTACGCTATAGCAGCAAGGTTTATCTCCTCCCCCATCCTTAAGGAAGGCTTCAACCATTCTTTTTGCGCCCACCAAGCCTTGACATTGCTCAATCAATCTAAGGCCCTTCACCGTAATGGTATCGATATTTCCCATACCGATACCAATGATATATATTTTCTTCATTCCACTCTTCTTACACTCCAAAATAATCGGCAGCAGCAGCAAGAACCACCTGAATGTCTTCCTCTGTCAGCGCATCAGAAATAAACATGGCTTCAAACTGTGCAGGAG
>JAVWKI010000048.1:0-11201 GCA_036638575.1 Anaerovoracaceae bacterium
CGATACTTGCTCATCTGCAATAGTTCAAGTCCTGCGTCCGCAAGGTCATAAAGCTGCCGCGGTACGGATACAATCGTGCCCACATCCAAAAAAACTTTTGGTTTATCTGTTCCGGTTACCACGTCTGTACTCTCTCCGTCCCTGCCTGTAGAGGTAATGCCTAGGATCATCCCTTCATCCATAGCCTCCTCAATCAAGTAGTTCAGTGCCGTAGTTTTCCCGGCATTTTTCGCCATACCAACGATTGAAACCGTCTTATATTTTGTTTTAAGATCGTACAGTAGTCCCATAATTATCTCTTATCTCTTATTTCTTTCATGTCTAAGCAGGTCTTGCGGTTCTAAGGACATTCTTTCGCCTTCTGCCAGTCCTGCTACGCCTTCATAGTGATATTTTTTCTTGCCTGTGCAGTAGTCACAAGTACATTTTACCTCTTCAGTGTGCTTTGGTTCAGTATAAGTTGTGATTACCCCTTCATAGTTTCTCAAAATTACCTTATCCGGTGTCTGAGAAATAACGTATTGTGGCATTACCGGAGTCTTTCCGCCGCCTCCCGGAGCATCTACTACAAATGTAGGAACTGCATAACCGGAAGTGTGTCCTCTAAGTCCTTCAATAATTTCGATTCCCTTTGATACCGGTGTTCTGAAATGTTCAATACCTAAGGATAAGTCGCACTGATAAATGTAGTACGGTCTAACTCTATTCTTTACTAGATTGTGTACTAATTCTCTCATGATGTGCGGACAATCATTTACGCCACGAAGGAGTACGGATTGATTTCCTAGCGGAATTCCTGCATCAGCAAGCTTTCTTAATGCTTCTCTTGCATCCGGAGTAATTTCCTTTGAGTGGTTAAAGTGGGTGTTAAGCCAAATCGGATGATACTTCTTCAGCATTGCACACAGCTCGTCTGTGATTCTCTGTGGCATAACTACCGGTGTTCTTGAACCCAATCGAACGATTTCTACATGCTCGATAGTTCTTAATTCCTTGATGATGTATTCAAGCACTTCATCTTCTACACATAGGCAGTCACCACCGGATAGCAATACGTCTCTGATTTCTGGAGTTTTTCTGATGTATGCGATACAAGCATCAATGTCTTCTCTTGTTCTAGCACCATCGGTTTCTCCTGCCAATCTTCTTCTGGTACAATGTCTACAATACATTGAACACTGGTCGGTAATCAAGAACAATACTCTATCTGGGTATCTGTGGGTTAGTCCAGGTGCCGGTGAATCTTCGTCCTCATGAAGTGGGTCAAGCATGTCCGCTTCCCCTCTATGCGTTTCTAAAATTGCCGGAACAGCCTGCATTCTTACCGGACATCTTGGATCGTCCGGATCCATTAGTGATGCATAGTAAGGCGTAATTCCTACACGGAAGCCATCCATTACCTTTGCAATATCTTCTTTTTCCTTTTCTGTAAGGTTAACTACTGCTGCGATGTCTTCTACTGTAGTTAATCTATTTGCTACCTGCCAATGCCAGTCATTCCACTGCTCATCTGTTACGTCCTTCCATAGAGGGACCTCTCTCCAATCTCTAATCGTCATATCGTACCTCCTTACGCGTACATTTCTTCAAACATTGCTCTCAATGCTTTACTTTCTCTTAAATCTTCTAAGGTTACATCTGCATGTCCTTTGCAGTATCCGTTTCCTACAATCATGGTTACGTCTTTTCCTACGCCCTCTGCACCAAGTGCTGCCTTAGTGAAGTTTGTTGCCATGGAGAAGAAGTAAACAATGCCGTCTTCCTTACAAGAAAGGATTGAACCCATTTCTGTGTTTTCAATATTTACTACGTTGATTACTACGTCTGCTAGCTCTCCCTCTGTTACTTCCATTACCTTATTATACATGCCAACTGCATCTGTAGCATCAAAGGAGAAGTAAATGTCTGCTAGGTCAAGGCTCTTTGCTTTATCAATGCACTTCTGTGAATAGTCGATACAAATTACCTTTCCGCTTGGTCCTGCCTGTTTCTTTGCTTCATATAGGCAAAGCATTCCGGATTTACCGCCGCCGCCGATAACGATTACCGTATCGCCTTCTTTAACCAGTTTTCTTGTCTGTGCCGGTGCTCCTGCTACATCTAGTGCGGAAAGTGCAAGGCCTTCTTCCATATCTTCAGGAAGCTTTGCATATAGTCCGCTTTGGAATAAAATTGCCTTTCCCTTAATATCTACCTGGTCAATGTCCGGTCTTACTTCTAGAATTTCTTCGATTACCAGTGGAGTAAGAGATAAGGAAACCAATGTTGCAATTTTGTCTCCCACTTTTAGGTCTCCAACGTAGTTTTCGCCGATTTCTTCAACTGTTCCAATCAGCATACCGCCTGAACCGGTCCATGGGTTTTTGTGCTTGCCTGCTTTTTCTACGATTTCCATCATTGTCTTTTTGATTTCTTCTACATCGCCGCCTGCTCTTCTTTCAATTTCAGTGAATGATGCTGAGTCAATATTTAATGTCTTTACATCAATTAGCACTTCATTGTCATAAATCTCCATTGTATTGTCAATTACGTCAGCCGGCTGTGGAAGGACTCCCTTCGGGGAAATAACTCTATGTGTTCCGTATGGGCATCCCTTTTTCTGCATAATTTTGTTCCTCCTAATGCTTTTCTTTTTTCTAAAATTTAACTTATCATATTTTCTGCGCCCCAAACGCAATATTTACTAACGCCAATATATATAGCAAGACTCGTGCCAAAATGCCAAAACGTTGAAAATTCAGTCTTTTCAAATTTTTACTGTAAATTTAAGGAAAATTCACCACAAAAATAGAACCGATATCAGTTCAAAGGCATTTTTATGCGAACAGATATCGGTTCTATATCATATTTCGTATTTATTTTTCTTTCTTACTAGCTGCGTTTGGCTGATTCCAATGGCTTTTGCAGCCTTTCTGGTAGAGCCATATTTTTCACAGGCATACTTAATAATTTGTCGCTCAAAGTCTTCTACCATTTTTTCCAAATTTAGTCCTTCCGTACCTTCTTCTATTTGGGCCAGCTTTGGCGTTTCAAACAGCTCCCGGTGAAGCTCCTTTCCTACCTCGATAAGGGTTATATTTTCAGATCTTGCCCCAATCAGTAGCCGCTGTACCACGTTTTCCAGTTCTCTAATGTTTCCCTTCCAGTCGCTTTGAACCAGTAGTTCCAGTGCATCCTCATCGATTCCCCGTTTTACATTAAATTTTTCTCCATATTTCTTTAAGAAGTACTGAACCAAAGGAGGGATATCCTCTCTTCGTTCTCTTAGCGAAGGAACCTTTATTTGGAAAACATTTAGACGGTAATAAAGGTCTCGTCGAAACTCTTTTTCTTCCACGCGGGTAAGCAGATCCCGGTTTGTTGCCGCGATAATTCTTACATTGGTTTTTATTGGCTTAGCGCCGCCCACCCGAAAGAATTCTCCATCCTGAATTACACGCAAAAGCTTGGCTTGAATATCCAGGGGCATTTCCCCTACTTCATCCAAGAATACCGTACCGTTATCCGCTGTTTCAAAATAGCCCTTTTTCCCCTTATCCTTGGCACCCGTAAATGCCCCGGCTTCATATCCAAAGAACTCCGATTCCATTAAATTTGGTGCGATGGCTGCACAGTTTAGCTTGATTAACGGCTGCATGCTCCTCATGCTATTTTTTACAATTAAGTTTGCTACCTTCTCTTTTCCTACACCGGTGTCTCCGGTGATCAACACGTTACAATCATATTTTGCAACGCTCATAATCTCTTCTAGCACAGCCTCCATTGCCGGGCTTCCGCTGATGAAATCATCTGCCCGCACCCTTTCCTTGCCCCTTGTCTTCATGGCCTTTTCGATGCTTGCGTTGTTGCGTATCGAGGCAATTTTTACCCCTTCAAAATAGGGTACCAGGTCCGTGATAATGTCAATATCAAATTCATCATATTTGGCCAAATAGCCGTCGGCACAACGGATATTTAGTTGCCTGGACAAGGCCTCGGTCACATAAAGGGCGAGATTGTAGTTGTTGATTAGATTGGCAAAAACTACAGTTCCCCCATAACGGGTAGCCAGAATATTTAAGGTTTCTGCTCCCGGAATTTCCGCACAGTTTACCGACATATCAAACATGGCTTCCTCTCCAAGGTTGGATTTGGCCTCAAGGGGCCTTAGAATATTCACATAGTGCAAGGCATTGAAGGTTTTTTCCGCAAGGGAATCCAGCTTTTCACTTTTCATAATGACATTGGATTTTTTATCCAAAACGCAAACGATATTTGCTCGTTCGCCTACAGCTTTTCGAATGGTGTGGCCATAGATCAGATTCATCATCAAGTTATTTCCTACCACCATAAAGTTGGTTTTGTCCTTAGATTCTGTCCATGTACGGTACAAGGTTCCCGATTCATTAAATACGTAAAGCAACAGGTTTACCGGCAAATTTTTTGGTCTTCGCACCAAGGGAAAGGAACCGTATACAATGGCATACCCCTCCACCTCTACTTGGTTATACACTCGGTCGATGCTCTTGATTTCACTGATATATAGGGGCATAGAGGCCAAAGAAGCATTGCAAATAATTTCTTCTCCTCTCTGCAGGCCAATTTTATTCTTGTATTTCGGTCCGATTTCCGCCACCACCCCATAGGCTAGTCCCCCGGTGTCTGTTACCGGGTTGTGCAGCTTCCCTCGTCGAATAACAATATCAATGATTTTTCGCTTAATCAACTCATCATTATCATTGCTTTCTAAACAAATCTGATGGAAGCTGGTTCCATCCAAATGGATTGTCTTAATTTCCACACACAATTCGTCCTCTCTCAAGGCCCGATTGTTGTCTAGCTTCCATGCCGACGTTGGCATGGCATGTCTAGGCTCTAATACTCTTGCGATTCCAAACTCTTCATTCATCGTTTTTCTCCCCCCCAGGTGAAACGAAATCGGTTCACTTTTATCTGATTTCAATCATAACCCATTGGCACGACTTTTGCAATTAATATTACTGTTTGTTATGATAAAAGAAAATACTAGCACAAAAACTTTATTCATACGTTATAATAATAACTAAAGTATAAAAAAGGAGATTAATAATGGAAAAGATTTCATCAACACTAAGACTAAGAATGTCACACAAGGATGCACACTACGGTGGTAGCTTGGTAGACGGGGCACACATGGTTCACCTGTTCGGCGATTTGGCTACAGAGCTTTTAATTAAGGCTGACGGTGACGAAGGCTTATTCCTTCGTTATGACGAAGTAGAATTCCTTGCACCAACTTACGCAGGAGACTACATTGAAGTTTACGGAGAAATTACAGAAATGGGCAACACTTCCAGAAAAATGGAATTTGTTGCAAAAAAAGTGGTTGCAGCAAGACCGGATGTAAGCCCATCTGCTGCAGATTCACTAGAAGAGCCAATTGTCGTTGCTAGAGCAAAGGGTGTTTGTGTAACACCAAAGGCATCTAAGAGAAAATAGCAAAAATAAAAATAAGCCGATTGATTCCATAAGTTTTGGAATTCAATCGGCTTTTTTTATAACATAGAAAATATCGTTTGCGGGGCATTCCCTATGCGCACGTTTTTATCTATCTAGCCAGCTTGGCCGCATATATAGGTCGATAGGGTAAAGCTCCGGTAAGTCCATGCCCTTATCTAGGGCTGCTGCCTTTACCTCCTGGATTAAGTGTCGTTCACAAACATTGAAGATTAACGGAAGTTCCAATTCTTCGCAAACCGCCTTGCTTAGGGCAAATCCCGATAAAATATCCTCCGCTGTGGTTTCTCTCAACATATGGGTATTATTAATAATCCCATCTACCTTTATCCCCGTTTCATTTTGAATGCTGAGTACATGCTTGATGCAGCCCTCTACATTGTCGGTTTCTATTCTATTCCCATTGATTACACAGAACAAATCCGCATCCTCTTTGGAAAAATATTTTTTAAACTGATTCAGTACCCGCGCACCACTGTCATCGCCGCCCACATCGACAATCGTAGTGAACGCCTTATTTTCTAGCGGCGCCTTTAGCCCTGCAGAAATTGCCGGCAAATCTTCGGTGATATCATAGCCGAAGGAATTGTGATGTACCTGTATTCCCAATTCCTCTAACAAGGCCTGCCGTTCCCTACTACGAAAGTACGGATTGGCAATATCCATGTCCAGAATTGCAACATGCTCAATTTCTTTTTTTAGGTTAATGACCAGATTCACCGAAAGCTCTGTTTTTCCGCTTCCGTAATGGCCTGCAATCAAGGTTATCCGTTTCATTTTTCTACCTAGCTTTTCCAGGCTTCTAGGGCCTTTAAGTTCATTGGAATTAATTTCGCCTTGCCGCCGGTTAATGTTTTTTCAAACACTTCTTCCATGGTTTCCATTCGGATTACATCCGATTTCTGCACAATCGCACCAAGCATTACCATGTTTGCCGTCTTCGGGTTCCCGATTTCGTTTCTTGCAATTTCGTTACAGTTTACTGAATAAACGTTAATGTCCGTTCTCTTTGGTTTTTGGGTAACTAGGGAAGAGTTAATGAATAAGTTTCCTCCCGGAACCAGCATATCTTCAAACTTCTCTAGGGAAGGACCATTCATTGCAACAAGAACATCGCAAGAGGTAACCAAAGGCGAAGCGATCGGGTCATCTGAAATGCAAACAGTACAGTTTGCCGTACCTCCACGCATTTCCGGTCCGTATGCCGGCATCCAGGTTACTTCTTTATCTTCGTACATTGCTGCATAAGCAAGCATCTGTCCGATAAGCAATATCCCCTGACCACCAAATCCGGCAAGAAATACTTTTTTTACACTCATGATTATTTTACCTCCTCAGGACATTTAAACTGCTTCACCGTATAGTATGGTGCCATGTTTTCTTCTAGCCATTCCATGGATTTCACCGGGCTTAGTCCCCAGTTGGTTGGGCAAGTAGAAAGCAGTTCTACAAAGGCAAAGCCTAGTTTTTTCTCTTGGATTTCAAAGGCTCGCTTAATTGCTCTTTTGGCTTTTCTGATTTCTGCAGGTGAAGAAAGGGTTACTCTTTCTACATAAACCGCTCCGTCAATGGTCGCCATAATCTCTGCCATCTTTAGTGGGAAGCCAGCCTGTGCTGCAGTTCTTCCGCCTACGCAGGTTGTCGCTTTTTGACCAATCAGCGTTGTTGGCGCCATCTGCCCTCCGGTCATTCCGTAAATGGCATTGTTGATGAAGAAGGTACAGAATTTTTCCCCTCTCTCTGCCGCATGAATAATTTCCCCTGTTCCGATGGACGCAAGGTCTCCGTCTCCCTGGTAAGTAAATACCTTGGTTTCCGGATGTACACGCTTAATTCCGGAGGCAACCGCAGGTGCTCTGCCGTGAGGCGCTTCAAGCATATCTACATTCATGTATTGGTGGGCTACAATGGAGCAGCCTACCGGGGAAACGCCGATACAGTTGCCCACATCACCCATTTCCTCAAGAACTTCCATAATCAATCGGTGTGCGATTCCGTGAGTACAGCCCGGACAATAATGCATTTCCGTTTCCAGCATACCCTTTGTGTATTCAAATACTGTCTTCACTTATTCCACCTCCAAAATTTTCTTTGTTTTCTCTGCAATTTCTGTTGGATCTAGCAACATTCCGCCCACTCTGCTAATCAGAGATACCGGATATCTGCCTGCAATAAATCCTTTAATATCGTTCATCATCTGACCCTTAGATAGCTCTACGGAAATCACATGCTTTACTTTTGGTCCAATCTCATCAAACGCCTGTGCCGGGAACGGCCATAAGGTCTTTGGACGAATTAAGCCAACCTTAATTCCTTGCTCTGCCAAAATATCCATAGCTTCTAGGGCAACTCTTGAGGTCGTTCCGTAAGAAACAAACACCACTTCCGCATCCTCCATGGCTACCGTCTCATATTCCGGCAATTCTTTTTCTGCCCGCTCAAACTTAGGCCAGTATTCGTTAATATAGTTTTCTAATAAATCCTGTTTTAGCCATACAGAGTTAATGGCATTTCGTTCTCTCTTAAACTGATGTCCGGTAAGTGCCCATGGCTTCTGGGTGAAAATTTCTTCCTCGGTCAAGGCCGCCTTTTCTTCCGGCATCACTACCGGCTCCATCATCTGACCTAGCATACCATCTGCCAAAATCATTACCGGGTTTCTATATTCTTCGGCAATATCAAAAGCCTTGTAGATCATATCGCTGGCTTCCTGAATTGAGCTTGGTGCGTAGACAATCGTGTGATAGTCTCCGTTTCCGCCACCCTTCGTCGCCTGATTATAGTCTGCCTGTGCCGGCTGAATCGCCCCGATTCCCGGGCCTGCACGCATGACGTTGATCAATACTACCGGAATTTCTACGGAAGAAAGAAGAGACATACTCTCCTGCATTAGTGCAACTCCCGGAGAAGAAGAAGATAACAATACTCTTCCGCCCGCTGCTGCTGCACCATAAGCCATATTTACTGCAGCAAGCTCACTTTCCGCTTGGATAAATGCGCCGCCACTTTTTGCCAATTCTCTAGACATAAATTCGGGAATTTCGTTTTGCGGTGTAATAGGATATCCGAAATAATATCTACAGCCTGCCTTAATTGCTGCTGTAGCAAAGGCTTCATTCCCTTTCATTAATTTCTTTTCTTTCATTTTAAACTGCCTCCTACTCTGCGTAAACGTCAATGATTCCGTCAGGACAAATCACTGCACAATTACCGCAACCGATACATTCCTCTTCCTTAACCACCGTTACCGGGTGATACGCTTTTTTGTTTACATTCACTTCATCCAGTGCCAATATTTCTTTTGGACAAACCGACACGCAAAGCTCACAGCCCTTGCATCGATCCACTCTGATTACTAATTTTCCTTTAGCCACTTCATCCACTTCCTTTTCTTTTTATCTATATCTCTACCCAGCTTATTGGGATTATCTCTTGTTTGATCTAAGCCAAATTTTTTGTTTCTCTGCTGCTGCAATCAAGTCATCACGATGCTCCGGATGTGCAAGAGAAATCAGTTTCTCTGCTCTTTCCCAGCTTGTTGTTCCTGCCAAGTTTGCAATTCCCTGTTCCGTTACAAGATAGAAGCTCTGGCTTCTCGGGTCGGTAACAATATCTCCTCCTGAGAAGGTCGGTAAGAATCTAGACTTTAGCTTCCCTTCCTTGTCCTTAAAGGTCGACTCCATACAAATGAAGCTCTTCCCTCCCTTGGACATAAATCCTCCCGTAAGGAAATCTAGCTGTCCTCCCGTTCCACTGATATGCCTCGTTCCTGCACTTTCCGCACAAATTTGTCCGTAAAGGTCTACAGAAATACAGCTATTAATGGAAATAAAGTTATCTAGCTGTCCAATTACTTCCGGTGCATTCATATAACTTACCGGATAACTAACCATTCCCGGGTTTTCTCTAATCCACTCATACAGTGCGGAAGAACCTAAGGCAAATCCGAAGGTACCCTTACCACGGTTAATATTTTTTCTCTTGTTGGTAATCTTTCCTGCCTCATACATATCTCGGTAAGCATCTACCAGCAGCTCCGTATGGATGCCCAAATCCTTTAAGTCTGATTTGGCAATCATCTGGCCTACTGCATTGGGCATGCCGCCGATTCCTAGCTGGATAACCGCACCATCGGTCATTTCCTTTACGATATGCGTCGCTATCCGCTGATCATTTTCTGTGGCTGCCGGAGAAGAAAGCTCAATTAGCGGCTCATTTTCTCCTTCTACAACCATATCTACTTCCGATAGATGAATGACTTCTCCTTCTCCACCATAAACCTTTGGCAGCTGCTCATTAATTTCCAAAATTACCACATCCGCAGCCTCCAAGGTTCCCTTGGCCGTCGCTCCATTGATGGAAAAACTGAAATATCCATGTTCGTCCATCGGCGCAACAGTCATCATGGCAACATTGACCGTTAAGTGGTTTTTGTAGTATTCGGTCATATTTCGAAAGACCATTGGGATGTGATTGCACAAACCTCTATCGCACAGGCTACGTTCATAGCCCGAGCAGTACCAGCTATTGTAGATGAAGTGCTCTCTGGTTGGATCACATTCCACCGCCTGTATGGGTTTAAGCATCAAATAGCCTCTAATCTTTACTTCTCTAAGCTCCTCTTTTCGTTTTGCCAGAGCCTTGTCCAGCAAGGTGGGAAAGCCTAGGGAGACACTATAGTCTACCCAGTCTCCACTTTTCACTACGGCAACTGCTTCTTCTGCCGTGACCAATTTTCGTTGATATTCTTCTCTGTACCCCATCTATTTTTCCCCTTTTTGTGCCAAGGCTTTGTAGTATTGGTATTTTTCCTTGGCTTCTTTTTCTGCCTCTTCAAATAATACCTTTGCATTTTCCGGGAAGGCTTTTTCTAAGGCCGCATAACGAACTTCTCCTCTTAGGAAGGTTTTGAAATCCAAGGTTGGCTCTTTTGAGTCTAGGCTCAATTCCTTTTTGTCCGGATTCCATCGATATAGATTCCAGTATCCAGATTCTACCGCTCGCTTCATTTCTTCCTGTGCATTGTTCATTCCACTCTTAATTCCGTGGGTAATGCAAGGGGCATAAGCGATAACGATGGATGGTCCCTTATGTGCTTCGGCTTCCTTAATGGCCTTCATCAACTGTGCAGAATTTGCACCCATAGCACATTGTGCTACATATACGTTGCTGTAAGACATCATCAGCAATCCTAAGTCCTTCTTTTTGCTCTTCTTTCCAGAGGCCTGGAACTGTGCTACCGCACCGATTGGTGTGGCCTTGGAGGACTGTCCTCCTGTATTGGAGTAAACCTCTGTATCAATAACCAGTACGTTTACATCCTCACCCATAGCAAATACATGATCCAGTCCACCGTAACCGATGTCATAAGCCCATCCGTCACCGCCGACCATCCACATGGTCTTTTTGCTTAAATGATTTTTCTTCTTTAAAATTGCCTTAACCAGCTTCTCTGCTTCTCCGGTAAAGCTTCCTTCCGTTAGTACAGCGATGAGCTGCTCTGAGGCTACCGCAGAGGCATCCAGATCCTCGTAGGTATCAAACCATGCTGCAATGGCAACGCCGACAGCATCCTTTTCCTCAACCATTGTTGAAAGGGCTTCTACATCCATGCGCACTGCCGCTCTTTGCTGTGCTACAGATAGACACATTCCATAACTGAATTCCGCATTGTTTTCAAATAGTGAGTTTGACCATGCCGGTCCTTTTCCTTTTTTATTCTTGGT
>JAVWKI010000049.1:0-9375 GCA_036638575.1 Anaerovoracaceae bacterium
GCAAAATAAATAGATATCCTTCCCTTATTCTGCCCAAACATAAGCAAATTAATTCATGTTTTTTGTGCGAATCTCCCACAAACTTGTGGGTACTAATCTTTCGCACTGTAAATTTATAAGCAATACCAAATCATCTTTGTCAGTAAATCAAGGGGCTCTTAATATCATAACTAGCCTTAATACCAATATGCTCCACTTTCTTTTTATAGTTATTTCCAATATAGTAAAATCTTAAGCTATCTTTTTCTTTATCAATTATATCCTCCAAAATAGCTTTCACTTGCCTACTTTTAGCGGCATCCATGACACACTCAAATACAGAGTTTTGCACTCTTTGCCCATAATTTACACATTGTTTGGCTACTCGTCTCAGCCTTTTCCTACCTTCAGGAGTCTCAGTATTTACATCATAAGTTATTAATACTAACATTTTTCTCTCCTCCTTTTTTTTACGAAACATAACTCCGCCAAACATACTCGGATACTTGCCAATTATCACTTCCATAAAAATGGTGGATATTCATCAATATCCCCACGAATATAACGTGCAAGTAAAAGTGCCTGTACATAGGGAGCCATACCCCATTCAATTTTTTCCTCTAAAAACGGATGTTTTATCCATTCCTGTTTTCTATCTTGCCAAAAAGATAAAACGGTTCGTCTTGCCTCATCAGTTAATACTACAGCGCTATTTTCCTTTTTCACAAAACTTCTTTCATTTATAATTTTTTTATTAATCAAGGTTAAAACAAATCTATCTGCCATTACTGCACGAAATTCTTCCATTAAATCTAGTGCAAGTGAAGCTCTCCCTGGTCTGTCTCTATGCAAAAATCCCACATAAGGATCCAGACCCACAGCCTCTAAAGCAGATGTGCATATACCTGCTAGTAAAGAATAGGAAAAAGATAACAATGCATTTGTATTATCAAGCGGAGGCCTACGACTTCTTCCACAGAAATAGAAGTTCTCTTTCTGCTGTAAAATCAATTCATCAAATACCGAAAAATATAAAGATGCCGCCTCTCCTTCCAATCCACGTAATTGTCCAAGGTCTGAAACTTCTTGAACACGTTTCATCGTTCGATCTAAAGACTTACACTTCCCCTTCAAAGTATCCACATCTACCCGCATTGGATAATCACGGGTAGCTCTGTTGATTATCCATTTTGAGTTGTATAGTTTCGCTACAATCATATTTTTCGCAACATTTAAACTACGCTCTTGCTCGTCTGAAAGTCGGTACTGCTCCTTCCGTAATATCACATTCCCTCTAACCTCTCCGCTTACTCTTGCCAAAAATCGTCCGTGTTGAGTCATAAAGCATAAAGAAATATTGTTTCGTGCACAAGCACCCATAAGCGCTGGACTTGCGCCTGTATATCCAAAAGTAACGATCCCTTCTAGGTTATGGAGAGGGAGCCTTCCTACTTCCTCTCCCTCTGCTAAAATCACTACATTTTCACCATCTAGAGATAAGTATCGATTTGGATTAGAAATATATAAAGTATTTAGTAATCGTTTCATTCTTCTTCCTCCTCGATCCGCTTTTTTATATAGTCTCGAGCTGATTTGTTTTTAAACAATACTGGCAGGCATAAATCTTTTAACGAGCAAGCATTACAACTCTTCGTTCGCTTTACTTTTGGCGTATAACCTCTTCTATAGATTTCATGCATTTCATCAAATAGTAGCCTTACTTTTTCTCTATATATCTCCGATATATCTACTTGCATACGCCTTTTCGTCTCACCATAATACAAATATCCTTCCGAAATTTCACAACCTAACATTTCTTCAAGGCAAATCGCTTGTGCAGTTAACTGTAAAATATCAATGTCATTTACCTTTGGCTTTCCCTTCTTGTATTCAATAGGTAACACTTTGTACTTGCCTTCTCTTCCATAAAGCTCTACACCTTTTTCGCTTTGATGAAACTCTACAATATCACATTCACCGCTAATACCTAAGTGCCTTGAATGAATTGGCATTCCTCTTGATATCAATAGTTTTCCTCTTTTTTCGGAAAAAAGTGTGTCATGTGCATTTTTATGCAATAACTTACCTTCAACAGTTCTTAAATTTTCATTCCACTGTTGCTCAATATGAATCAACGCCCATTGCCTTCTGCAAAATGCAAAATGCTGAATTCCAGAGAGCATAAGAAACTCTTCCTCATTATAGTCCGTCATAAGCTGTATATTCCAATCCCGGGATATCCTCTACCTTGATTTCATAATCATCAATAGACTCCGTATCAGAATCTTCTTTGCGCGTTATCTTTAATGAACGATGTACTTTTGCCGCAGAGTACTGCCCTAATTTATTGTTATGTTTCCACCAGTATAGCTTCTCGATTTCCATAGAACCCTCTGGTCTTGCCGATGAACAATCATTGAAGAAAAGTGTTCTTAATGCCTCTTTAATCTTTTCTGCATCCTCTTCACTGAACCCTGTTTTTTCTGCAAGCTGAACATTAATGCTCCCTTTCAACAGGTATATGCCAAAGTCTACTCTATGTTTCATTCCCATAGTATCTGAACTCTTTTTCCCTGAATCAGTCGATTCACTGTTTACACTTTTTGTAATTTGCGTGCTAGATACATCTACAATGTCAATGCTAAATGCTGGTTGAATTGAAACAGGTCCTCTTATTCCTACAGATAACCCATCTCCACTTCCTTTTTCTCCTTTAAATGCAAAAACTTGGCCAAAGCTTCTTACATCTATCCAACTTTCATTAGCAACTTTTGAATATCCATCTTTATCTTTTGCCTTTTCTGCTGCTTTTAACTCTGCATTGGCATCTGCTCTCTCTCTTAAGCTAGAAAACTCATCTGTTTTCTTGTCATCAGACTGAACAAAAACATTCTCTCCCATATCCATTAAACGATTTCGAATTTTACGTTTTATGCAGACATCCGATATTTCTCCCAGTCCTTTGAAATTCTTTCTCGGCTGATTTCCATTTAGCGGATCCCCATTTGGGTTTGCATTTTTGCAAGAAATAATTGCCACAAAGTCAACTTTATTTTGTAGTACTGTCATGATTAACCTCCTCATTTTGTGCATCTACTATATTTTCTGTTACTTTTTTACTCTGAAAAAATTCGTGTTGCTGTGAATAAAAGCCAAGAGCCATTTTCCCATCAAGATTTTTTGCTTCTTTAAACGCTTCTGGATTGATCATCGCAGAAATTTCCTGCAAAGCTATTTCATACCTAATCCTTTTCTTTGGTTCCAAGGCGTTCATGTATGGTCTAATACTACCACTAATTACCGCCCATGTGTTACACGGTCGCTCCTGAAATTTCGTGAAATATCGCATTGCTGCAGTCTCCCTAGTCTCATTTTTTGACTTCAAGACTTCTCTTTCTGCCAAGTCAGCAACACCTAACAGCCTTCCACATAAATATGCCACATCTTTACATTCTTTTTGCACTTCCACTGTCCAAACCTCCTTTTCATTACTACTATCATATCTATACTTTTTTATTAAAGAACAGCTAATACTTAATACTTTTTTCCAGTTGTTCAAATTGCTATAATTCTGCGGATGACATGCATTTCTAAATGCCGCATCTACAATATCCCTTGGTATCGGTGTTCCGTCAGCAATGCAACGAATTATTCGCTCTCCAACCATCGCCAAAAGCTTTCCATCTGCTTCAAGAAACGTTCGTTCAACGCCAAAGGCTGTGAGGACAATATCCTTCGGAGAAGGTGCACCAACAAATTCTATGACTTTTTTATCATCAGAGAACTTATATCTATGTTTCCAAGAACAACTTTCATGCCATTTATTAATATTTTCAATTAATTCATTTCCTAAAAACTCCCGATAAAAGGTTATGGACATACGGCCTGTTGTTGCTGCATCTAGCCCCAATATTGCTAGAGTTTGGCTTTCATAAGAAAACTTCTTACCATAGCCCACCAGCGCTTTGTTAAAGGCTCTTGCTGCCTCCTCACCTGTATATTCTACTTTATCCTTGATTTCACTCAATGCCTCTAGGGAATCCTCGCATAAACCTGGAATGTAATACCCTTGTGAATCCCATAAAACAAAAACCTTGTCTCCATATCGACTTCTGTTACTTTTTCCCCCTTGCTTCTTAATTAAATATTTTAATGCGTTATGCGCTTTTTGTGAGACTTCATAGCTCACTAGCGCTGCTTCGTCGTAATTTAAAAATCTGCCTCGATAGGTAAATCCCGAACTATCATTGGCCGAAATCAATTTTGCCTTGTCTCCGGTATTTCTTATTTTGTTTGGATGATTTGTTCCGCAAAAACACAACTCACCTTTAATGCTGCACATTCCATTTGGTTCTTTTGTGCTTAAATAGTAGCAAATATACTCCTTCTGTACATTTCTGTCTTCCCAAAGTGCGGAAACATTATCCCCGTCTACGATAACACGAAATCGAACAAAAGCATCGCTTTGCTCCTTTTGTACTACTTTGTAAATCGCTGGCGCATCTTTTTTGTTTGGCCATTGCTCAATAAGCTTACTGTTTTCATCACAATGTAAGATTTTTTCTTGAACCAAATCTTTGATCAAACAACCTTGTCGTAAATACTCTAGAACCGCCTGAACCTTCTTATTTCGATATTCAGAAGCACACCATTTTTCTAAATCTTCCATGTATTTTTTGTGAAAAACCTTTCCCTTTTTTCCACCATATTCCTCATAATCCCCTGCAAGGTATTGTAGCTTATCCATTAACGGATGATGAATCGGCATACTCCCGGAACGCCCTGCAGATTCTTCTGTGCAAGGAATTAAAGTTTCACCATCTTCCTTGTCTACAACCCTTGCTCCTCCACGGACAAACCTACCTCCACTATCAATGGTAATTTCAATTTGTGCTTTCTGCGTTGTGTGGGCTATGGGCATAAGGGCAATGGATGCTTTACTCTCTGATAAATTATCATAGGTTTCATAAAGTAGTTTTAACCAACTCATTTTGTTCCCTCCTCGTATTCCGACAAAAGGCCCTCTTCATTTATTCCTGAAAAATTTTCTCCAGGAGTAAATTTTTTCATCTTGAATTTATGTAATTCTCGAATTGTTGTATGTTCCTTTGGATTACCAAATCGAATAATACCATCCTTAATTACCGGAGTCCAAAATCGTGCAAAAAATCTATCTTCGCCGTTGTCATCTGGATAAGAAAATCCAAAAAACTGCATGCCTAAGCTCATTTCCCCATAGTGATCATAAAACCCCTCTCCTTCCATGTACTCACAGGCCTCTACATAGCCTTGACACTCTCTCGTACCTAAGAATATATCTCTCCTTCCTCCCCGTTCCACACATCTCTTGGCAATGAAATAATGTTTATTTTCATTAAAGTCTGCCTCAAGGTCTTTCCTTGCATAATTAAACTCAAAATGTGCCTTCACCTGGTATTCTACATCGGTCAAATAGGTATAATATGCCAGATCATTTCCTCCACCATATTTTATTGGGCGAATACCTTTTGATTCTGTTCGAATGGGATTCATAACCCTTACTTCATCAATAACCCACTTGATGCTAGGCTTCCAATATATAGACTCTGTAATGCCTACTAATGCTTGGTAGGTTGGCACCATCAACGACATTTTTTCCCCTCCAGTCTTTGTGACTGGATCAGTAAACAGGGCATTGGTTCCGTAAACTTTATAAGTTATTCTATTTTCCATTTAATCCTCCTCTCTTCTCAATGGTTAATAATCTAGTAAATTTTCCATTTTTCAACCCTCTAAAGTCACCCCCTTCTCCTCATCATAAAAACGTTTTTCCAAAATATATATTCCACTTTCATCATTAAGATGTACTCCTTTGTTTTCTTCTAATACCGAAAGCTCACTGTCATAAAGATTCACCATGTACTTCTGTGCTTCTCGCATCAGCTTACTCCTTTCTTTCAAATCAAGTGTTCCTGTTAAAGAATGAATAAGCTCAGTGCCTTTTTCATAGGGCACCAAAACCGAATGAGTATCTTCTTCTATTACGCTAAAGTTTTTTGCCGCTGTTTTTATCTGATATTTTAATTTTAACGGAAATGGCTCCCCTTTTTTATCAAAGTATGCCTTATCATTACCTCCCTGTGCAAGCATGTCTAACAAAGTTTTCCTAATGCTATCTACTGGATAATTCAGCATTTTTTTAATTTCACTATCATTTAAATACCGACTGAAATATTTTCCCATCATTTCTGGTTCAAGTAAATTTTCATGATTACAATCATCTAAGGACAGCACCTCTCTCGCAAAAATTTCTCCCTTTTTAATCTGCCACAAATTCCCTAGATTTTCTCCTTCAAGTTCAACAATATATACATTTTTTATTTCTCCTTCTCCATGTCGATTGCCCCTACCGGCCGCTTGCGCAACAGAGTCTAGCCCTGCAAGATGCCGAATTACACAAGTAAAACTAATATCTATTCCCGCTTCAATCAATGGGGTACTTATACAAATTACTGGCTTCTGTTTCGCTAGCTTCTCTTTTATTTCTTTTATACATGCTTTTCTGTGTGCTGGGCACATTTCCGTGCTCAAATAGTACAGCGCCGGTTTTTCCTCATTATCTTCCCTCTTTTCGAGCCGGTTTCTCATTTCTTCAAAAATCCCACGGGTTATTTTTTTCGTATTCATTATTGTCAAAATTGATTTTTCTGATTTGTATTGAGCTTCTATGAAGTCCACGAGTTCCATCATGGGAAACTTTTTCTCCCTACAAAGATTGATTACATTGACTCGCCTAAATTGATTAAATTTATTCTCTATATCCTTAATCATTTCGCCTTTTAAGCAAATGGACTTTTCCACTTCATTTAAAAGTGGCTGGGTTGCCGTACATAAGATTGCAGTACAATTACAATAATGAGATAGAAACTTAATCGTTTCATTAAATAACCCTATACATTTTACAGGTACTGCCTGTATTTCATCAAATATCAGTATTGCATCCGTAAGGTTATGCATACGCCGAATATTCTGTGTTCCTGTGCTAAAAAATGTATCTAAAAATTGCACCATAGTTGTGCAAACTATCTCTGTACTCCATTGTTCTGTAAGTAAGCGATATCCTTCAATGACCTCCTGTTCTTCTCCCTCAACCACAACATTACAATGATGTTCTAACAGGTGTTCCCCTGGCTTCAAAACAGTCCTGATTTCTTCCGCATTTTGTTCAATAATCGTGGTATACGGAAGAACATATACTATCCGTTGTTTCTTATGTAAAATAGCATGTTCTATGGCGTATCTCAAACTTGAAAAGGTTTTTCCACCTCCGGTAGGAACGGTAAGGGTATATATTCCTGTAGGATTTTTTGCATATTCCCTGCATTGCTTCAGCACATCCATACGCGCCTCAGCAATTCCTTTTTCAAGCACTGTAGAATAACTTTTTCCTTCAAATTCTTTTTCTTTTTCCAATAATTTTTCAGAAAACCTCTTCCACAAGGTTCCTGTGTCCCCTTTTGGTTCATCCTTGCTTATCCGTTCTTCTCCACTTTGAAAAAGAAAAGTATCATAGCGATCCGCATCAATTAAACAGCTATAAATATATTTAAGCAGTAGGTGCAAGGAAAACAACAAATCAACATGCTCGTCATGCTCGTCTTTTTGTATTAAAGCTATTTTATTTTTCACTTCCAAAACCGCTTCATCAAATAGCTTGTCCATTTCCTCTTCTTTGCAAACTTGAGCATGGAAGCGCTCAACCACCTTACAGTGTTCCAGATCCCCTTCATTCGTCTCTGCAATTCGTTCTAAAAGCTTGATTCTTAGTTCTGGAGATAAATAATCCTCTAATCCTCCATGATGATAACAAACTACCATAGCTATCAATTCTGCGGTAATTTTTCTATATATGTCTCCTTTATGATACCGGTTCCAAATATACGCCGCACCATGCTTTCCATGATCGATCTTTTGCGTTGACTTTTCCACAAAAGCTCCTTCGCTTTCTGCCTCTATTATTCTCCCAAAATAATCCCTAAAGCCGTCCAAATACTTTCCCATATCATGAACTTTTCCTATTAATTCGCATATCTTTTCTAGCTCAATACGTGCGCCATAAAATCCTGCTAAGCTAGCTACCTGATTACAATGCTCTGCAACCAGTTGCATTTCTACCTTTTTCCCTATAATCCGAAAATGTGCCGGAAATTTATCCTTTAAAATCATATTCCCTCCTGTATTGCTTATTTTTAACATTCAGTGTTATATGATAAATATACCTTCTTTTATTGCATCTGTCAATATCTTTCCATAATTGTCTTTTCTTTGTATTTATGTTATCCTTCTATGGTCAGGTATTGATATCCTGTGGATTGAAATAGTGTTATATGTTATTTATCCAAAAAACCGCAACAAAACAACTTGTTGCGGTTTTAACTTTTTTCTCCATTTATCCACTGTCTCATAAATATTCCGCGCTCCTCTTTGGCTAGCAATACTCTCACCCCCCATTATATAGAATAATTCTATATTTACAAGTACTCCTAGATCTACATGATTAATTTTGCCCTGCGCAAAAAAAGAGACCATCTTCCGATGATCTCTTTGACGTTATTCATAATTTAAGGTTTTTGGTTGGTGGTTTAGATGTTTTCTTTCTTGATTTCAAAGTATGCTTTTGGATGTGCACATACAGGACAAGCTTCTAGTGCAGCTTTGCCTTTGTACTGGTGTCCGCAGTTTGAGCACTGCCAAGTTACTTCTACATCACGTGCAAATACTTTGCCGCTCTTGATGTTGTCTGCAAGGGTTCTGTATCGTTCTTCGTGCTCTTTTTCGATTGCTGCTACACCTTCCATTTGACGTGCAATTGCCTCAAAACCTTCTTCTCTAGCAGTCTGTGCCATTTCTTTGTACATTTCTGTCCATTCGTAGTTTTCACCGGCTGCAGCGTCTAGTAGGTTTTCTTCTGTTGTGCCAATGCCATGTGCTAATTTAAACCAAAGCTCAGCATGTTCCTTTTCGTTTCCTGCTGTCTCTTCAAATAAATGCTGAATCTGCACGTAGCCTTCCTTCTTTGCCTGAGAAGCATAGTAAGTATACTTGTTTCTAGCCTGTGACTCTCCTGCAAAAGCAGCCATTAAGTTATCAAATGTTTTTGTTCCTTTTAAATCTTTCATTTCCAATTCCTCCACTATTTTCTACAATTAGGGCAAACCCCTATAAAAACGACTTCTTGATTCTCAATTTCAAAGCCATGAGAATCATTAACTTTTTCTTTTAACCCATTCGCATGTGCCTTATCCATATCAATATCGTATACGTTCCCGCAAACTCTACACTTCCCATGAAAATGTTCGTGAACTGTGTCATCAAATCGAGCGGCTGTTCCCCCTGGTGTATCTACCTTAACAATAC
>JAVWKI010000049.1:9385-10977 GCA_036638575.1 Anaerovoracaceae bacterium
CCTTCATCACTCATTTTTTTTAGGTTTCGATATAAAGTTGCTTTGCTGATAGTCGGATGTGCAGCATGGACGTACTGATAAACCTCTTCCGCTGTGGGATGGTGCAGGGTACGTAAGGCATCCTTTACCAAGGTTTTCTGTATTGTATTTCGTTGCGCTGACATTTCCTTCTCCTTACTTGATATTAACTATCTATTGATAATATATATCAATAAGCTTGTTTTGTCAAGAGTTTTCTGAAAATATTTTTTACCCATTAAAACAAGCTAACGACAAGGCCGGTGGGTTGTTCCAATCAAAAGACCGATCCTTTTTTGATCAGGATCGGTCTTGGTTATACCTTGTATTCGTGGTTATTTTACTTTTTCGATATTGCCGCCGATGCTGCGAATCTTTTCTACAAAGTGTTCATAGCCTCGTTCAATATGATAAATCTCAGAAACCTCTGTGGTTCCTTCTGCAACTAAGCCGGCAAGGACTACTGCTGCTCCCGCACGTAAATCTGTGGCAACAACTTTTGCACCTTTTAGACTTGCGTTTCCGGAAATCACTGCACAGCGATCATCGGTTTTGATGCTTGCACCCATGCGTTTTAGCTCTGCTACATGCATGTATCGATTCTCAAATACGGTCTCAATGACTGCACTGATTCCTTCTACCGTCGTTAGCAAGGCCATAAAGATGGATTGCATATCCGTAGGAAATCCCGGATAAGGAAGCGTTTTGATGTCTGTAGAAGTGAGGGTTCCCTCATCTGCTTTGACGATCATTCCTTCATCTATCATGGCAATTTCCACGCCGCACTCTCTAAGCTTAGCGGTTATAGGTTTTACATGATCCGGTAAAATGTTCTTGATTAATAAGGCCCCTCTTGAAATTGCTGCCGCAACCATAAAGGTTCCCGCTTCAATTCTATCAGGAATAACATTGTGCTTCGCACTGTGGAGTCGTTCCCGCACCCTTTACTCTTGCACCCATCTTGTTTAAGAAGTTGGCAAGGTCTACAATCTCCGGCTCCTGAGCTGCATTTTCAAGAATGGTCGTTCCTTCTGCAAGCGCCGCTGCCATCATAATGTTTTCGGTTGCACCTACACTAGGAAAATCTAGATAGATGTTCCCTCCGGTTAGTTTTTCTGCACTTGCAGTAACAATTCCATCCTCGCTTACCTGGATGTCTGCACCCAGTGCTCTTAGCCCTTTGAAGTGTAGCTCTACCGGTCTATCTCCAATGGCACAACCGCCGGGAAGCGGGATAATTGCCTTCCCCATTCTGGCCAATAACGGTCCCATAACCAATATTGACGCTCTCATTTTTTTCACTAAGTCAAACGGCGCCTCATAAGACATAATTGTATCCGCCTTAATCTGCACCATATTTTCATCTAAATCTCTTACTACCTCTGCACCAAGGGATTCATTAAGCTTACACATAATCTCCACGTCCTTTAGTGCCGGGACATCCTCTATGATGCAATGTTCCTCTGACAATAAAGTTGCCGCCATAATTGGCAGCACCGCGTTCTTTGATCCACTGATTGAAACTTCCCCTCTCAGCGGTTCACTTTTTCGTACAATATACTTTGACACATCTT
>JAVWKI010000050.1:0-2634 GCA_036638575.1 Anaerovoracaceae bacterium
AAATCCATAAGCAACAAGCTTTTCTATTTCCTGTTGTAAATCTTCCCCACAACCTACATATAGAAGTATCCGTTCTTCTTGCTCGGTAGAAGGCTTCGCCCTTCTGTTTTCCCGCAAGGTCTCCACATACTGCCCTAACGCATTCTCCCCACTTAGGGTTAATGCCTGTGCTTCATCTAGATAGATTCGGTAAACTCCTTTTTTTCCGTTCAGGCTATCCAGCCCGCCCTCTTGAAGTAGCTTATTGTGTAGGTTTTCAAGGCTTCCTATCTCTTCTCTTTCTCTCAATCGAATAAAATTTTTCTTCTTACCTTCAAATAAAAGGTTGTAATTATTGCATCTTGCTCGAACCTGGTTTGCCATGGCTTGCTCACCGTTCTTCTTTCGATAAAGCCCTCTGGCATAAATTTCATCAGAAAGTTCCTTTGCACTTAATGTGCGATCGGGGATTTCCTCCAATACCTGAGCCATGGCCTCATGGAGTTTTAACGTCCATTTGCCCTCCGGCTGTTCCTGTGAAGAAGGGGACATCCCTTCCGATGAAGTTTCCTTGGCAAAATCCACATTTTCTTGATACTTCAGCAGTACATATACCGGCCGATTATCCTTCAAAATTACCACTCTGTCTAGCTCATCCACCTTTTGAAACATACCTTCTAAATCTTCCATCACCGCCTCTATGGGCATTAGCTCTTTGATATTAATTTCCATTCTGGTTCTCCCCTTCCACTCCGTTCTGCGTTTTGCTTCTGAAGTCATTGTATCTCACCCCCTTGTCCTCGTCAACACTTTTATACTTTTCGTGTCGATTATATTATACTTTTTTACACTTTTATATTATTTGCTTGTTCTAAGTGCATTTAGTTCTTTACGAAATTCCTTGTTTCTTTGATTGTAATTTTCTTTGAGGTTCAATAATGGCTGGCAAAACTCAATAAATAGCTTTTCGATTTTTCTCAATGCCCCATCGTTGAGTTGCCTCTTGGTCACATAATACATCACCAAATTTTCTTTCATAAACCGAGAAATCTCCGCTTCTTTTTCTCCCTTAAACTTGCCCTTTTTTTCATCTCGATACGCCCTATCCTCCAGGTTAAACCGCAAAGCGCCGATGCTTTTTCTCAAGGTAGAATTTCTCACATTTCCCGTAAAATGGTTCTTGTAGTCACGTTTTCTCAATCCTCTTCCGGAAATACCTAAGTAAAGCAATGGTTTCCCGTTGAACAGTTCCATGGTATACCCTGGTACGGCCTGCCGGATCCATGTTGCCAGTGCATCCTCCTCTCTCAACACCATAAAGTATAGCCCCTCCTCATCGGGAATAGATTCCGGTGAATCCTTCATGGGATCAAAGGTGTTAAGCTTGTTCAGTAATAGCTCCGTAATATTTTTTTCAGTCTTCATTGTGTTTCCTCCTCCGGGCACATTGCCCATCATTAGCATTAATTTTTAAATTCTAGATAAGCTACCCTTAGCTAAGGATTTTACTTCGGATTGGTTAACCTTCATTAAGTTTTTCACCTTAGGCAGTTAACCAGAGTGAAATTTATTTCTGTCGAAGTAGCTTATGAAGCCATAGTAGCACTTTTGTATTTATTAGTCAACACTTTTATATTATTTTATTTGCACTTTTATATTATTTTTTCTGCTTGCCCCGCTAAATCTGTGCCCTTTGCTCCGCCAAAACAAAAAAGAATCCACACTTTCCAACTTTTGCCGTCTTATAGACAGGGCCGGTGGCAAAATCCTTGGCAAGTACGGTGTGGCAAGCTTTGGAAATCCTGGGGGGCGGCTTCCCTTGGAGTGGCTTCATTTGTGGCCCCTTTGGAGTAGCTTTGTGCTGCTAGGCAAGAACCATGCCAAGTTAACAAAATGGTGGAATGGAATCCCAATTTCAAAAATTGGAAAAAATAACCAAACGTTCTTTTTTGCACCCTTTCCCGTTTTTCGGGGGTTCAAATGCAATTTTTTGCACCCTTTGTTCTTTTTTAAGGCTTGAAATGCAAAATCCTTGGGGCTTTGAGCCTCATTCTATCCTCCACTGGTTGCGACCTGACTGGTAGTTCTGGTAAATGTATAAACATTTTTTTACATGAATAAGTACTCGCAAATTTTGCATTTAAAGGGCCGTTTTAGACCAAAGGGTGCAAAAAACCGCGATCTATTCTGGTTTTTTCCTAGGCGTTTTGAAATAAAGAAAAATGAAGAAAATAAAGAAAACAAGGCTCCCACTCAGGCGGCTGCCTGTCTCGGCTTTGGTTTTATCAGTAGACTTTTGCCCCGAAGGCAAAAGTCCTCCCTTACAAAAAACAAAACAATCGCACTCCAACAAGTTTTGGAATGCGATTGTGTTCGTTTCGCCTTGGTCAAGCTTTTGCTTCGCCTTGGGCCAAATTTTAATTCATGCTCAAGTTCAGCTTCTGCTTTAGGTTTGGGCTTACACTCAAAGTATAAGCACTAGTTCACGCCTTGGCGCACGCTCAAGTTCAGGCTTTGGCCTATGCTCAAGCTCAAACGCACGCTCAAGTTCCAGTTTAATTAGTTCAATCGCCGCTTTCTCTCTGCCAAGCCCACACACAGGCCTGCGGAGATCAATGCTAGAATTGCTAATGCTTCTAGCCCAAATATATCTCC
>JAVWKI010000050.1:2644-10903 GCA_036638575.1 Anaerovoracaceae bacterium
TTTTTGCTGCCAATACCGGTTCCTGAGCCGCCGGAGCTTCCCGAACCAGCTAGGTTACTTGGATCTGAAGGGTCTGCAGGCTGAGCCGGATTGTCCGGGTTGGTCGGGTCGATGATTTGCCCTTCCTTGGTGATGGTCAGGGTGCAGCTTGCGGTTAAGTTTATATCTGCATCGCTGGTTGCGGTGATGGTTACTGTTCCCGGTGCTTTGGCAATTAGTAGAGGTGTAGTTTCTCCGGAAAAACCCGCCTTGGTGAGGATTTCTACACTGTCTAGATCTCCGGAATAGCTATAGTTTACTCTGGTTGTGGTTGGATTGGTTGCTCCTACCACGTCGGCTTTGAGGCGAACGGTTTCTTCTGTGTTCTGCTTCCCGTTCGGTTCTGCGTTCTGTTTCCCGTTCTGACCTCCCTTCTGTTCCCCTAGCTTTACAGTCAACTGGTTTTGGTCTAAGGTGATCCCATTTGGATAATCGTTGGCATTGAGGCCGGCCCGCACTAAGGTGTTTTCTAAAGATGCCGTAGCCGCAAATGCCCAGCAAGAACCTAAATTTCCTTGATTTTTCACTGGCGTTAAGGTACCGGTTTCTCTTAAATCATAGCGCGAAGGTAGCGCTTCTGTATGAATATCCACTGCCATGGTTCCTTGCATTTCTACCGCTGCTCCACCTAGCTTTCCGATTTCCCTTTGGCCTTTGGCGGTTAACCCTGCCTTGTCCGTTTCCCTTTGACCTTTGGCGGTTAACCCTGCATTTTCAGATTTGCTTTGTTCCTTGGCGGTTAACCCAGCCTTGTCCGTTTCGCTTTGATCCTTAGCGGTTAACCCTGCCTTGTCCGTTTCCCTTTGGCCCTTAGCGGTTAACTCTGCCTTGTCCGTTTCCCTTTGACCTTTAGCGGTTAACCCTGCATTTTCAGATTTGCTTTGTTCCTTGGCGGTTAATCCAGCCTTGCTGAGGGAAGGGGCGCCTGCTCCGCTACCGCTATCGTTGGCGCTGTCTGGAGCATAGCCGATGATGCCTCCGGTTTCTCGGTCAGTAAATGCCCGAATCATTGGGAATACACCGCCACTCTCACTAGTACCAATATCTAGGCGTTCCCCTTCTATGTATTGAAAGGCAATGCCCGCCTTTGGTGAGCCGCTGGCATTGAACGTGCTCACGTATTGATCTGCATTGGTGGTTTCATAACGCACAATAATCTCATACGAGGTGTTGGCTTCAAGGGAAACCGGCTTGTCTAAACGCTCTACATAGTAGCCGCCATAGACTTTACTGCCTTCCAAAATCTTTTTCATTGATGAGGCTGGCACTGAATCTCCTGAAGTTCTTGGTGCGGCCGATGAGGCTAGCGCTGAATCTCCTGGAGTTCTTGGTGCGGCCAGTGAGGCTCTTCCTGCTGCTTGATCTGGGATTGCTCACACCGGGGAGAATTCCTACCGCCTGCAGGCTCTCCGGTTTTTCTCCGGTTTGAATAACCGTTCCTAACATCAATGGGCCGGTAGTGCCCATGCCGCTAAATGCTCCCGCTCTATCGTTGGCATATTGGGTACGGTAGCTGCCCGGTAAGTTTTCTGCAAAAAAAGCGGTGGGAGATTCTGAACAGATCAGGCTATCTTCGTAAGAAATGTAGAAATATCCCCCTTCTCCATATTCCTCTCCCCAAGAGTTTTTGCAAATCCATGCACCGTCTTCTTTGGGCTGGGTGTAACCTGTCTCAAAATCGTCATAGCCGTAAGCACTTGCGGTGTACTTATTCCCGACAAAGTTTTCTTTGGGATACCCATCATCCCAGCCTACAAGGGTAATGATATGGCCTCCGTCATAGGGTGTAATATAACGGTAGCCGGCAGGGGCATAAAAATTTGTCGCTGTAGCATCCCAAGCAGTATTGTAGCTAAACATATAGGTCGATGCTGCACCGTAAGTTTTGATTCCATTTTTGATGGCCTCTGTCCCGCCGTTTTCATTCTTTGCGGGGAACATCACCATTTTCGTCAAATTCTGTTCCGGTCGAATATCCTTATAATCCACCTTTTCCGCCAAATCCTCATAAGGCTGCGCTTCTTCCCAAACCGGCCCATTCCAAAGGCTAAAATAAGCAAGACTGTAGGCGAAATGTCCTCCTTGAGCCAGGACACCCTCTTGTGCATAGGTAGTTTTGCGCGTTTTCTCCGTATCTGCAATAGCCGCCAAATGATTCATTTCAGAAAGGTCTACATCAGCCGGATTTATGGCTTGCTTGTGTAAATTCAGACGATAATCCGCCTTATCTGAAGCACCCTTTATGCTCTTTACCTGCACATAATATGTTCCCGGCTCCAGTGTTTTTTGCAGACCTTGATTCTTTTCCAATTGGCTTTTTCCTATGGATTTTCCCTTTTGGTCAAAAAGCTCCAAGGAATAGCTGCAATTCTTTGGTGTTTCCAAAAGAATTTCCGTTGTTCCCTTTTCTTTTTGTGTGAACTTATAGGTGTCTACATCCTCCGTTGTGGAAATCAGTGCCTCCAAGTAGGTGGGAAAGCTAATGGCTGTAGCCTCTTCAAAACGTTCATTGGTCTCATAACGATCCTGAATCAATGGGGTAATCCGATATTTCCAGCTTTTTTCCTCAGATAGTCCGGTGGTCTCTTCTCTTCCTTCATAGTAAGCCACCCCGCGCAAGGTCATATCGTCCCTTACCTCAATAGGCCCGGTATATTTTTCCCCGTTATTCCTTCCCGGCGAGCTGCCATCTAGGGTATATACAATGGTAACGCCCTTGCTTTTTGTGCTTAGCTCCACCTTTGTTCCCACCTCCACGGTTCCGCCTTCTACACTTGCCCTCACCGGAACAGGGGCAACCGTATAAGGGAAGATGGCGTATTCACTTTTCCTCCCCTCTGCATCAAATGCCGCAGCAATAATCATCGCATTTTGATAAAGTGCAATGGGTTCTTCATATTTCTTACTTTTTTCGGTTACTTCACTACCGTCAAGGGTATAGCGAATTTCCACATTTTCGTTGGTGCTGTATAGCTTTATTTCCGTTCCTTCAACAATCTTGCCCGTCGGAACACTTGCTTCCACCTGTTCTAACGCCCCCGGATCCAAGCCGACAAATTTAATGTGCTCACCATAGTCCACAGGCGTAAGGCTTCCTGATGTCTTGGCAAAGGTACAAGCACCCCCGCCCGGAAGATTGGGAATCAGCTCTGCCCCCACGGCCTCCTCAGGAAAGGTAAAAGGAATCCGTTCTCCCCTAAATCCAAGCTGCCCCTCCTCATTTTGATAATACAAAGCCAAATTATAGGATTGAACAAACTCATCAAAGCTAGAAGCCCCGCCAGCCGCCCCCAAAAGCTGAACCTCTTCCAAGGCCCGCTCCAAAGAATTCCGCGTACAGGCTCCATCACTTAATATCTTGGCAAAAAACTTGTTTCCTCCTCCCGGTTTATTCTTGCTTTGGGTAGAAAGATAGCGGCCAAATAGCAAGGCTTGCCCTCTTGCCCCATAATCTTCCTGTCCGTCAGGCAGATATTTTCCCGCTGTAATAAAGGGAACGGTTCTCCCCTTTTCCCGTAACGAATCCGCTAAGCCCTTGCAATACTCCTTAGCCGCCGGGTTTTCTAGCCCGCAGACAATGGGTGCATTTTGGGAAAAAACTTCATTGAGCCACTGCTCGCTTTCCTCACGAACTAACCCGTAGTTGATCATGTGCTGTAGCTCGTGAACCAAAACGCTGTAGCTTGCCTCCTCCGAATACAGGGCTGAAAGCTTAGGATTTAAACAAATTACATCCATGGAATTGTTTCCAACCAAATCCGTCTTGCTAAAATATCCACCAAGGTCCCCTAAATCCCCCAGTGCAATGGCTACCTTCCAATCTCCGTCTACATCAACCCCTTTGGTAGCGCCATAGCTTTCTTCCATCTTCATGGCTAACTCTTGGTCAAATTTGTTGGCATAGGCCTGTCCATCCTCCTTGGTAAAGCTGTCTGCAAGCCCCACCTCTCTCCAAATGGTGCAGTAGCTTCCCACCTGGAGACATTCATATTCCCGCACCTCCCGGCTTATCTCCCCTTCGGTCATTACGTTTACTTCCAAAGATTTTTTATCTCCGGGGTAATAAGAAAAGTCGGTGTCTTCATTAAAATTTAGCTCATCCGGACTCAAATGCGAATCCAAGCCCACCGCCAAACTGCAAGAAAATAAAGAAGAAGCGCCAGTCGTCTTAACTCGTTCCTTGCTACTTCCCCCTTCATTTTCCGGCACATACTCCCCAGCAAAGCCTGTAGATTCAACCTGGGCCAGCTCCTCACTACCGAAAATCTCCATATTCATATTGGTTGCCATAACCATCGGACCATCATAATTTGGCCCCCAAAAATCCGCTCTAAAATGCTGTGCAAACACCGATACGGTCATTGCAACACACAAAATCAGCACTAAAAAAACTGTCGAAACCTTCGCTCCGATCTTTCTTTTCTCTAACATCGTTCCTCCATTAAATTTTACACACACTTTTCATTGACAGAATCTTCCTTCCGAATTTTCTGTATCATTTTATTTATTTTACCATATATCAATTCTTCACTCAATATTTTCAATAAAATACTGAGGTTTTGTAAACTAAACACAATAATATTCCACTGCATCAGCAAGAAAAATCCCCCTTGTAAACCATTGTAATATTGTAATTGTGAAAAAACTTAGGTTGAACAACTTGCATTAAATCAGAAGAAAGAAAAAAACAGGCCAGAAGCCTGCTTTTGTTTTGTATATTCATCTATCTAATGCAAGGGGATTTAAATGAGGCAAAGCATCATCCCAAGCAGTGCGCTCCCTAGGCCAAGGCCGTAGGTTAGGGTGAGATAAAGCAGTAGTTTTCCGTAGGCTTTGTCCTTGACCATTCGTGCAGCTTCATAGTTTAGGGTAGAAAATGTAGTGAAGCCACCTAAAATGCCTGTGCCCAAAAATAGAAGTAGGCCACCTTGGATGTTTTTTGCAAGAAGCAAGCCAAGAAGAAAGGATCCAATGACGTTGATTCCCAGTGTGCCATAGGGAAAGCGTCGACCGAAAAGTTTTTTGGCCAAAGCAGAAAGGAGTAGCCGTAGCAAAGCCCCCATCCCGCCACCTAGGCCGACTAAAAGTAAATTCATGTTTGCCTTACTCCTTTGTCCTTAGTTTTCGCTCGGGTTTCCATTGCCTTTGCGGTTTGCAGTCCAAGAAGTGCAAAGGCTAGCCCGCCAAGTAGGCTAAGACCCATATAGGCCACGGCAAAAATATAGTCTCCCCCAATGAAGAGGTTAACCGTTTCTGTGCTAAAGGCGGAAAAGGTGGTAAAGGCTCCGATAAAGCCTGTACCCACTGCCCCTACCAGGTCTTTGGGCCATCGCGTTTCAAAATAGTCAAAGACCATCGCCAGAAGAAAACAGCCAAGGAAATTCACCGTTAGGGTACTCAAAGGGGAGCCAAAGAGCAGTCCAATTAAGTATCTGCTCCCGGCCCCCAACATGCCCATCAATACGGTATAAAAAAGAATACGCATTCCTTAGATCTCGTATCGCTCAATGGTGGTATTGGCAACATATTCATTTTTAATCTCTTGCAGCTTGATGAAGTAGTCCATCTGAATATGCAAGTCAAATGCTGCCTGATCCTGCCAATGCTCAAGAAGGAAAATTCTGTCCACATTGTCTACAGCGAAAAAGTATTCATACTTTCTATTTCCCGCTTCCGCTCTTGATCCTTCCGGAACGCCTAGTTCCTTTACCTTTGCATAGAATTCATCTCTTAGGCCCGGCTTCACATCATAGGTTACATTTAATACTAACATGTTCGTCTCTCCTTTTGCGCTTATTGCTTTGCTTTTATTGGTTTAACTCGTTCAACTTATCTTTCTGTTTTCTATTTGTTATCATCAAATTTTAGTACATCGGTAAAGTCTTCCTGAGGAACTTCTACTTTACCAAACTGCCGCATTCGCTTCTTTCCTTCTTTTTGCTTTTCCAAAAGCTTTTTCTTTCTGGAGATATCTCCACCGTAGCATTTGGCGATTACGTCCTTTCGGTAAGCACGAACGGTCTCTCTGGCAATAACCTTTTGTCCGATGCTGGCCTGAATTGGCACTTCAAATTGGTGCATAGGGATAACTTCTTTTAGTTTTTCGCAAACGAATCTACCTCTTTGATATGCCTTGGATTCATGAACAATCATAGAGAAGGCGTCTACCAAATCCTTGTTGAGTAAAACGTCCATCTTCACCAGCTTAGATTTTTCATAACGGATAAATTCGTAGTCCAAAGAGCCGTAGCCTCTGGTCTTTGATTTCAGTGCATCGAAGAAGTCATAGATTACTTCATTTAGCGGCATTTCATAGTGTAGCTGCACTCTGGTTTCTGTAATATATTCCATATGAAGAAGCTTCCCTCTTCTATCCTGACAAATCTCCATGATATTTCCTACATAATCCTTAGGAATCATAATATCTGCCTTTACAATAGGCTCTTCAATATGGCTGATTTCCATTAAGTCGGGTAGGTTACTTGGGTTCTGTACCATGACCACTTCTCCGTCATTCATTACAACCTTGTAAATTACACTTGGAGAGGTAGTAATTACCCCCAAATCAAACTCTCGTTCTAGTCGCTCTACAATGATTTCCATGTGAAGAAGACCCAGGAATCCACATCGGAATCCGAAGCCTAGTGCAGTTGAGGTTTCCGGCTCAAAGTTAAAGGCGGCGTCGTTTACTTGGAGCTTTTCTAGGGCGTCCTTAACGTTTTCATACTTCTCCCCCTCAGCAGGATAAATTCCGCAGTAAACCATTGAACGTGCTTTTTTGTATCCCGGTAACGGTTCTTCGGTTTCATCCCCTACTAGGGTAATGGTATCGCCCACACGAGCATCTCTGACCTGCTTGATGCTAGCACTGATGAAGCCTACCTCTCCGGCCTTCAATTCACGACAAGGAACCGGCCCCGGTGAGTAGGTTCCTACTTCCGTTACCTCATATTTTTTGTTGGTATTCATTAGGCGAATAACATCTCCGGGCTTAACCGTACCTTCGAATACTCTGGCATAAATTACTACGCCACGATAGTTATCATAGTAAGAGTCAAAAATCAAGGCCTTTAATTTGCCGTTTTCATCTCCCTTTGGTGCTGGAATTTTCTTTACGATTTCTTCTAGTAAGTCCTCTACCCCTGTACCATCCTTGGCAGAAACCAGCGGTGCTTCTAGGGCATCAATCCCGATTACCTCTTCGATTTCTTGCTTCACCTCATCCGGTCTTGAGCTTGGTAAGTCAATTTTGTTGAGCACCGGAAGGATTTCCAAATCCTCTTCCATAGCCAAATAAACATTGGCCAAGGTCTGTGCCTCTACCCCTTGGGTGGCATCTACAATCAGTACTGCTCCCTCACAGGCTGCTAAGCTTCTGGAAACCTCATAGGTAAAGTCCACATGCCCCGGGGTGTCAATCAGGTTAAAGATATACTCGTTTCCATCCTTAGCCTTATAGGCAAGTCTTGTGGTTTGCAGCTTGATGGTAATCCCCCGCTCTCGCTCCAAATCCATATTGTCCAAATACTGTTCCTTCATGTCTCGCTTGGCAACAACCCCGGTCTTCTCTAGGATTCTATCCGCAAGAGTGGACTTGCCGTGGTCGATATGCGCGATAATGCTAAAATTTCTAATGTATTGCTGATAATGATTCATTATTTTACCTTTTCTTTCTAATAATATCTCTACTTAAGCATTTTACTGTATTTTTCACTTGATTTCAATCTTATTATCCTATATAATGACAAAAGCGAGTTTTGCTAAACACAAAATAATTTAAATGAAAGAAGTGGGGTGAATTTACAAATGGCAAATATTAAATCCGCTAAAAAAAGAATCAGAGTTATCGAGAAGAAAACAGCAAGAAACAAAAGAACTAAGGCGCACATCAAAGCAGTCTTAAAGAGTTTCGAAGCAGCTATGGCAGACAAGGACCTAGATGCAGCAGCTGATCAGCTAGCATTAGCAGAAAAGAAGCTTATGCAGTCTGTAGCTAAGGGAACAATGCACAAGAATGCAGCATCAAGAAAAGTTTCAAGACTAACAAAGAGATTCAACGAAGCGAAGAACGCTTAAGTCTCACCCGTCCCCACCTGTACATAAGTTAAATGTACATGCATTATGCAAATAAAAATCCGGAAGTGTCTCCCGGATTTTTTTTCTTTTTTGATTTACTTGTTATTCCGTTAATTGATTCTGCCTCCATTACCTTCACGATCT
>JAVWKI010000051.1:0-10778 GCA_036638575.1 Anaerovoracaceae bacterium
CAGGCTGCTATGGTCATTTGCGACAACAAGACCGGTGCAGTAAAGGCCATGGTCGGTGGACGAAATATTTCCGGCAAGATGCTTTACAACAGAGCCACAGGTACAAGACAAACCGGTTCTGCCATCAAGCCGCTTTCCGTTTACTCTTCCGCACTACAGCAAGGTGCAGAGGCAGCAAAGGAAGGAAAAGCAATGACCTTTAGCGAATACGACAAGAACCAAAAAACTGCGGGCTATGGCTCTTTTTGGACCGCTTCTTCTCAAATCAACGATGCTGAGCTGGTCATCAACGGAAAAGTTTGGCCAAAGAATGCCTACAATTCTTACAAGGGCATGATGTCAATGCGAGAGTCTGTAGAAATTTCTTGTAACGTTAACGCAGTAAGAGTGTTCCAGCAGGTGGGACCACAATATACTACAGAGCAATTAAAGAAATTTGGTATTAGCAGTATTGTAGAATCTGGAAATACCAATGATATGAATGCAGCAGCTTTGGCTCTTGGTGGTCAGTCTAAGGGAGTTTCTCCTCTTGAAATGGCTTCTGCCTTCAGTACCTTCCCGGGAGAAGGTGTGCACACCGAATACTCGGTATATACAGAAATTAAAAACGGCAAAGATGAAGTAGTTTTGAAGAAAACACCGGAAACCACAAAGGTTCTTGATCCGGGCGTATCCTTTATTATGTCGGATATCCTTAGAACCACCGTAACCAACGGACTGGCTAAGGCTGCTGCAGTTAGCGGACAACCTACCGCCGGTAAGACGGGTACAACAACAGACAACTTCGACGCTTGGTTCTGTGGCTTCACTCCACAATACTCTGCAGCGTTATGGATTGGTAATGACGTGAACATTGAGCTTACCGAAGGATCCGCTGCCGCTGCTAGACTTTGGGGTAAGATTATGACCAGAGCTACCAAAGGCCTTGGCGGTTCATTCCCTGAAAAACCGGGAAATGTTGTAGAGGTTGATGGTGAATATTATGTAGATGGGACTCAAGTGGGTATACCCAAAAAAGAACCGGAAGTGGAAATGGTTAGTGTAGAAACTTGCACGTCTTCCGGATATATTGCAACCCCTTGGTGTACATCAAGAGCAACCGTTGAAATGGAAGCGACAGATGATCATTCAAAATACTACTGTCCTGCACATAACCAAGACACGAAAAAATATCCGGTTGTCGGCGGAACTCCCCCTGATGCAACAAAACCAGAGGAAGAAAAACCACCGGCAAACGACCCCAACAAGCCCATAGAAAATGACCCAAATAAACCACAAAAACCAAAACCGGAGACACCCTAATGACTGATTTAAATTTGATTTTGGCTTCGGCCTCACCAAGAAGAATAGAACTATTGAAGACCTGCGGATATACTCCGCAGGTTATTCCTTCTGCTATAGAAGAGCACCTACCCTTTTCCATGGCTCCCCCAGAGACGGTAATGTACCTTTCTATGATAAAAGCCATGTCTGTGGCCAAAACAGCCCCCGAGGGTGCTATTGTTGTCGGTGCAGATACCCTGGTTTATGACGATCTTCATCATAAAATTATTGGCAAGCCTCAGTCCCTAGAGGAGGCTTATGAAACACTGCTCTCTTTGCGCAACCGTAGCCACCAAGTAATTACCGGTGTCTGCATCATTAAGGCCCACCAAGACAAAACCCTATGTTTTTACGAAACAACTCGGGTGTTTTTTGATACCTACACACCAAAAGAACTCCTGGCATATCTTCATACTCAGGAGCCCTATGATAAAGCCGGCGGCTATGCCATCCAAGGGACGTTTAAGCGCTATATCTCCCATATTGAAGGAGATTTAAACAATGTTATCGGCTTTCCTTTAGATCGGTTTCAAGCGGTTTTATCGACCATTTAAATATTCTTCTGCAAACTTAGACGCAGTTGCACCATCTGCTGCTGCGGTAACAACCTGCCGCAATGGTTTGGTTCGCAAATCTCCCGCGGCAAATACTCCGGGGATATTGGTTTTGGTTGTTTCATCGGCAATTACATAGCCTTGCGGATCTAAATTCAACCCTTCAGCAAATAAGCGAGTGTTGGGAACCCTTCCGATGGCGATAAAGAGTCCATCACAGGCTAGCTGTGTTTGCCCTTCTTCTCCCGCAACCTTTACCTGAATTGCCTCTAGCTTTTCTTCTCCCACAAGGGCCTCCACCTGACCATTAAAAATCAGTTGAATATTCTCCGCTTTTTTTAGTGGCTCAAGGTAGCTATGGGCTGCTTTTAGCTTATCTTTTCGATGAATAATATATACTTTTTTGCACAGCTTAGACAAAATCAGTGCATCAGCAGCGGCAGAGTTCCCCCCTCCGATTACTGCAACTACCTTGTCCTTGTACATTCGACCATCACAGGTAGCACAATAGGCAACTCCGCGATTCAGCAGGTCTTCCTCTCGTGGAATCCCCATCCTTCTCGGGGCTGCACCTGTAGCCAAAATCACGGTTTTGCCGCGATACTCTTGTAAGCTTCCATGAATAACCTTTTCTTCTCCTTCAAGCTCCACCCCGGTGACTTCATCGAATTCGGTAATTGCTCCCGCATTTTCTGCGGCAATTTGCATTTTTTCAGCAAGATCAAGGCCATCAATGCCAATGTCAAAGCCGGGATAGTTGTCGATGTTTTCTGTTGTCGCCATCTGCCCTCCGGGAGAAAGCTTCTCTAAAATCAAGGTCTGTAGGCCGCCTCGTGCACAGTAAAGGGCAGCCGTATATCCTGCCGGTCCGCCACCGACGATAATCACGTCATACAACATTACTCTACCCCCTGTTCCTTTAGCCACTGGGCAATGGCAACCATGGACGGAGGGTTCACCAAAGGCACTCCCCCTACACCGTCTTTAAATAGAATCAGGGTAGGAATGGTATTCACCGCATATTCCCTTTGCAAATCAGGTAAATCATCTACATTCGCCTTAGCAATGATAGCCTTCCCGTCATAGGCCTTTGTTAATCGGTCAACCACAGGCATCAGTCTACGACAATATCCACACCAAGGTGCCCAAAAATCAACAATTACCGGCAATTCTGCCCCCTTAACTTCCGTTTCAAAATTTTCTTTTGTTACTACAATTGCATCCATAATTCTACCTCCTTTTCAATATTGTGTCCTATACCCCTTTTTCCTTCAATAAAACAACCGGTGAAGTTCCCCTTTACAAAATACCGCCTTCCTATGGTATAATGCCTCCGAGGTGGTTTATATGAAAATATTGATTGTTGAAGATGAAAAGGATTTAAGAGATTCCCTGGCTGAGGGATTGAGAATAAACGGCTATGCTGTGGATCTTGCCCCTGATGGCAAGGAGGCAGATCAAAAAATATTCTGCGAAAATTATGATTTAATTGTGCTGGACTTAAATTTACCCCACTTGGATGGATTTACCATTCTTGAAAATCTTCGCCGGGAGAACAAGGAGTTAGCAGTACTGATTTTATCTGCCAGGGATGATGTTGAAGACAAGGTGCGCGGATTAGATTTAGGTGCCAATGACTATTTAACAAAGCCCTTCCATTTTGCTGAGTTTGAAGCACGGGTTCGCTCCTTGCTACGAAGAAAAACCGTTGTCGAGGATCCCGTTCTACATTGCGGCCTTCTCTGCTTCAATACCGTAACCAGACAAGCATTTGCCGGTGATCTCTCCATTGCCCTGACGGCCAAGGAAACCGCCTTGCTTGAATACCTTCTGCTTCACAAGGGCAGAGTAATTAAACTGGAAGAAATGATCGAGCATGTTTGGGACAGCAATGCAGATCTGTTTTCAAACTCTATTCGTGTACACCTGTCCTTCCTTCGACGAAAAGTAAAGGGTCAGCTTGGCTTTGATCCCATTGAAAATATAATTGGAGAAGGTTATGTTATTAGAGAGGAGACAAAATGAAACTAACATTAAAGGTTAAGCTTACCATCACTTCTGTCATTATCTTAACACTAATGTGCCTAATTCTTACCCTTACGGCTATTTACGCTGCCAATTTGCTCACCGAGGCAGTGGATACTGCACCGGCACAAATTTCCGGGGATGTTGTTGTACCACAGCCTAGCAGCGAATTAAGCCGTGCGGCCACAACAAATTTTCGTTTTACTGTAATTTATACCATGCTAGCACTCATTGGCATAGGCACAATTCTAACCTATCTATTTGCACGCAAAACCTTAAAGCCCCTTGAGCAGTTAACTAAAACCGCAGATCAAATCAATATTCATTGCCTAGAGGAAAATATTCCTCTTCCCAATACCGGAGATGAGGTAGAGCGCTTAACCCAATCCTTTAACGACATGACCACCAAGCTCCATGCTTCCTATCAGGTACAAAAAAATTTCTCCGCCAATGCAGCACATGAGCTTAGAACACCCCTTGCAGCCATTCAAACCCAACTGGAGGTGTTTAACCTAAAAACAGATCGCAATGCTGATGAATATGCTGCCTTAATCCAGCGGGTAGGCAAAAGCACAGAGCGCTTATCCATGCTGGTAAACGACTTATTGCGCTTTACCAACCATCAGACAGTAGATCGATCAAAACCCGTTGATTTGTACGATTTATTTACAGAAATTATTTTTGAACTAGAAGACAAGGCAAGGGCCAAAAATGTTGAACTGCTTCTTTCCGGAACAGGAACGGTTTATGGCGACGATGGCCTTTTGCAACGTGCCTTTTATAATTTGGTCTCCAACGCCATTGGATACAATGTTGAAGGCGGCAAGGTTATCATCACCATTTCTTCCCATGAGATTCATATTTCAGATACCGGAATTGGCATTCCCGATGAAGCCAAGGCAAATATTTTTAATACCTTCTTTTGCGTAGACAAATCCAGAAGCCGCCAACTAGGGGGTAGCGGACTAGGCCTTGCGATTGTAAAAAACATTATCGAAAAACACGATGGCTACCTCTATGTAAAAGATAACCATCCACAAGGTAGCATTTTTATTATTGGCTTTATGCAGCCAACAAATTAACAACCACGCAACTTTATACCAACTTTATATCTCCTTCTGTATACTGGTTTCACCAATGAATATAGGAGGATTTATTATGTTTGAAATAAAAAATGTTTCAAGAAAATTTAACACAGAATATGCACTTTCACAGGTAAACCTTACCCTTGAGGGAGGACTGAATTTTATTATCGGCGCTTCCGGCAGTGGAAAAACGACACTGCTTCGTATCTTATCCGGAATGGATAAGGACTTTGAAGGCGAAGTTTTTTACTGTGGTCAACGGTTAAAGTCCCTTTCTTCCGCAGATCAATGTGAATATTATGGGACAAAATTTGGATTTATCAGCCAAAATTTCAATCTTATTGAACAGCTAACCGTCCTAGATAACTTGATGATTCCCGCTTATCTTGGGGAGCAGGTTGATCGAAAAGAAGCCCTTGCACTATTAAAAACCCTAAATATTGAAGAATTTGCAAAACAAAAAGTAAAAAAATTATCCGGAGGACAAAAGCAACGTGTGGCAATTGCCCGAGAGCTGCTCAAACAGCCGGAAGTGTTCATTGCCGATGAACCTACAGCAGCGCTAGATCCAAAATCTGCTCAGGAAATTATCCGGATTTTAAGAACCATTGCAAAGGATAGAATGGTCATTGTGGTAAGCCACGACACCACATTAATTCAAGAAGGAGATTCCGTTGTTGAATTGGACAGAGGTGAGATTTCTTCAATTTCGATCCAGCCTTGTAACAAGCCGTCCTACGTCAAAGCACCCCGCAAGCCAAGGCTTTCTTTCGGAGGAATGTGCAAGGCCGGGTACACCAACAATAAGCGAAATAAAGGAAGAGTCTTGGCACTTCTCCTTACCATTCTTATCTCAACAGGCTGTTTACTGGTAAACTTCTCTGGGGTTATCTCAGGAAACAGTGAAAAAATGTTTGATGACTTATTTGCAACCTATGGAGATTCCATTTTGGATATGGTCATTGCCTCTAAATTCCAAAGTGCAGCAGAAATTGATGGAGAAAGTGACGCTAGCAAGGTCAACCAAGATATTCAAGGCTTATATGATACCTTCTTAACCGATCCCCGTGTAAGCCACGTTGTGTTTATGGAAAGTATCTATGAACAAACAATCAAGGTAAACGGCAATTCTTATAAAATTCAAGGTAGCAATATGGCCCCAATGTTAAACAAAATGGTGGCAGGAAAAATGCCAACGGGCAAGGATTTTGAGGTTGTCCTATCAGAAGCCTTTGTCAAGAAAGCTGGGCTTAGTAATGAAGAAGCCATCGGAAAAGAAATCCTTCTTGATGGAAATATTGTCAATGCCTCCACTCCTGAAGTGACCTTTGATCCTTTTTCTATCAAGCTAAAGGTTGTTGGCGTTGCCGATACTACCCAAACAACCGAAGAGGGAGGAGAAATTTTTTCTTTTACCTTTGAAGATGCAATATTTTTTAGCTATACTGCCCTTGAAGATATTCGAAGCCAAGTAGGGCTAACCATGGAAAACACACCGTTCATTCTTCGTGCCAACACGCCAAAAGATATGATAGATATAAAGGATGAACTAATGCAAAAAGGAATTGTTCCTCTTGGTCGCTTCCAGCTCATTGAAGGAATTATCCGTCTTGATCACATGAGCACAGAGCAATCGGGATCTGCCTATGGTGTCATTGGAATCTTAGCCATTTTTGCCGCCATTTCCGTTTCCTTGATCACTGGGCTTTTGCGTAAAAAGGAATTTGCAATTTATAAAATCAATGGATACAGCGGAGCCAACCGATTTAAGGTAATCCTGATGGAATATTTGGGCATTGCCTTCCTCGCCTCCATTTTTGCAACGGGAATCGGCTTACTTTACAATGGCGTTTTACAAGGGCTGATGAAAGCCTCCTTTGTTTCCCCTTCCCTGTTTTTGATGATCATTGCCCTTATCTTTGGCGTTTCTCTCCTTTGCCTGGGGGTTACGGCCATCATCAGCACAAGAACAGATGAAACAAAAGCATTAAAAACAGGAGATAGGTAATGATAGAAATTAAAAATATTACAAAAAAATATGGCAAGACTGTCGTACTAAAGAACATGAATTATCGGTTTAAGAACAATGGTATTACCTGCTTGCTGGGTGCTTCTGGTTCTGGCAAAACAACCTTGCTCAATCTGCTTGCAGGCTTTGATACAGACTATGAGGGAGAAATCTATAGCTGTGGAGAACCCATAAAAAATCTAAATGCCAACGCCCTTTGCACTTATAGAAAAAATACCATTGGCTTTATTTTTCAAGACTATAATCTAATTCAAGGCTACAGTGTCCTGGAAAACATCCTCCTTGCAGCAGAACTAAACAACAAAACGAAGGAAGAAAATAAGGCTGCTGCAGTCCAGTTGATGACACAGCTAGGCATTGATACAAAGATCCATGAAAAGGTAGAAAATTTATCGGGAGGGCAAAAACAACGTGTAGCCATTGCACGGGCATTAATCAATGATCCAAAAATCTTATTTGCAGACGAGCCTACCGGTGCCCTGGATCGTGAAACTGCCACAGAAATTATGCTGCTATTAAAGGAGCTTTCAACAGATCGTTTAATCCTCGTAATTACCCATGACCAAAAAATCTGTACCTTTGCCGACGAAGTGCTTTCAATTCTAGAGGGAAAATCACAGTTCTTTCCACAGAGGGCACCGGTAGCGATAAACAAGCAGTGGTTCCCCTACCCAAAACAGGTAAACCACACCCCTTAAGGCGGGCCATAAGAAACTTCCAAAATCATGCTCGCCGCTATATTGCTGTGGCACTGGCCGTTTCTATTGGTATTTCTGCCTTTTCCCTCTCTCTTTCTTCCCAGAATATTGTAGAGGGCGCTATTGAAAAATTCAAAGAGAAAAACACCGCCTTCCAAAACGGCTTTGTTCGCCTTGAAACAGAGGAGTCTCCCATGGATAGTTTAACCGCAGATCATCGCGTATCACAGGCCTTCTACCAATACATCATGAAGGATATCCAGTTTGAGTTTGGGGATAGGTCAGTACAAATGAATAAAAAGGTACCAATTTCAATGAGTGGAGAAAATATGGTGCTTGGCGTTATGCCACAAAAGGGGAAGAATGAACTTGTCCTGTCTCCAAGTATTGCCAAAAAATTAAGTGACGACATTGAATCCCTTGTGGGGAAAACCCTGACCTTTTCTTATCAAGACCAAGTTCTCCAGCTTACCGTCAGTGGTATTTTCAATGCAATGTATGATGATTTTATCCTAAGCACCGATACAGAAGCGCAGCTTTATTCAACAATAGGTGATGTTCCTCCTTTTTCGGTTTGCTACGATGTCAAAGAATTTAGTCAGGTTATGCCCGTAACCCTTATGCTAAAAAGTGAAGGATTTATTGCAGAAACCGCGGCAAATGAGGTGGAAAACCTACAAAAAACTTTTGAACGCCTCAGCTTTTTGTTTTTCATTGTCTCTCTTTTCATCCTCGTTATTGGTCTTTTCCTTTGTATCATTTTACTCATTAAATTGACCAATAGCCGTTATCGCGAGATTGGATTAATGAGTGCACTTGGGTATAGCCGCCTTGTTCTCCGCTGGATTTTGATGGGAGAAACCCTGCTTCTTTCTGCCCTTGCCGTGGTGTCAAGCCTTGCTCTCCTTGCCATTGCTACTTGCATAGCACGTTTTGCCTTCCAAATAGAAGTGCTATTAACCCCTGCTGAGCTTCTATGGTCCGTATTGGCAACCTTTACCGCCATGGCCCTCATCAGCAGTATAGCCTGTATTCCGCTGCTGCGCACAGAGCCTGCTGAAGCACTGAAAAAATAGTTCTTATCCAAAGTAGACCAAAGAAAGATAAGCGTAAAAAATAGGATACCCAATTATCAAATCGGTATCCTATTCAAGGCTTATCTTTCTTTTATTTTTCTAGTCGGCTGACCATGTAATCATGGGCCTTGTTTTCAAATTCATCATCCAAGGCTTCCAAAGCCACTTCTCCATATTTTCGTTCTAGGGCCTTGCGTAAAAGCAGATCACAGAACTTAGGATTTTTCGGTAAAACCGGACCGTGACTGTAGGTGGCAAACACGTTTTTGTATGCTACCCCCTCCGTTCCATCTTCCCCATTATTTCCATGTCCGGCAAGTACCTTGCCAATGGGCAGGCTTCCCTTTCCTCGGTAAGTTTTTCCGGAATGGTTTTCAAAGCCAACGATTTTTTCTCCGCCTAAGGCATCACAGGTGAACATATAATTTCCAATCATTCGATCCTGATGTCCTTCCGTATAAATATCTAAGCACCCCATATAATCAAACTGCTGTCCATCCCAGGTTTTATAATAGTTGCCCAAAATCTGATAGCCCCCACAAATGGCAAGAAACACTTTTTCTTCATCAATTGCTCTTTTGATTTCTGCGGTTTTGTTGGCAGCGGCATCCTCCATAAGAAGACCTTGCTCAAAGTCTTGTCCGCCGCCCATGAAAAAGAGGTCAAATTCGCCTCCATTTAATTTTTCTCCCAAGGAAAGTCCTTTTACATTACATTCTATTCCCCTGCTTCGCAGTCGCTGCTCCATGCAAATAATATTCCCTGTATCTCCATAAAGATTGAGCAAATCCGGATAGAGATGACAAATGTTTAAACTATAGTTACGCATATTTTACTCCCAAAAATTCTTATACCCAAACTTCTTGCTGACAATTCCGCGAAGATCCATCATCGCAGTATAGGTTGGCATAATATATACCGGATGTTCCTGTCCTGTAAAGGCATCAATCAGCTGATTATAATCCTTAATCACTTGGATTTTTTGCCTTTCTATTCCTGCATATTTTAACCGCATGGCCATGTCATCGGCACGAATTCCAGAAACATAAATTCCTTCAAGCTTATCTTCAATCCTTTGTAAGGTCTCAAAATCCACGTCCCAAATCCAAGAAATATCTCGTCCATCGGCAAAATTATCGTTAAGGCAAATCACAAATACCGCCTTCTCTGTGAGGTTGGATAAAAAGTTTAACACTTGGTTACAGCCTGCCGGATTTTTGATTAGGATCATCCGGGTTTCTGTTTCTCCCAACATGAATTTTTCCATTCGGCCAAAGCCACACTCAAAATCAGAAAGAGCCGCCACAGCAGAGTCTGTCTTAAAGCCCATGGCTACGGCTACGGCCATTGCCGACACCCCATTATAAATATTATAACCCCCAGGAAGATTAATTACCCCGGTACAGGCAAAATCCTTTCCTTTGATTTCAATTTCACTGTGGTTTGCATCACTAACCAAAACCTTGGAAACAAACACATCTGGATCAGGTCGTCTATAGCCACAGTTTGGACAATGATATTTCCCTAGGTGGCCAAAGGTAATGTAGTCATAAACATATTCATGCTTGCAATGGATACAGTAAGGTGCATCAGAAGCTTCCTTTACCCGTTCCTGATAAATCGGCTCATTTACCCCATAAAAAAGAATAGGGTTTTCAATTCCTTCTCCAATAGAGGCGGTCATAGAGCAGTCGCCGTTGAGACAAACCGTTGCATGGTGAGAGTTTGCAATACCAATCTTAATATTGTTTAGGGTATGGGTAATTTCTCCATATCGATCCAGCTGATCTCGGAATAAGTTGGTTACCAATACGCATTTTGCATCCACATGCTTGCTTACTTGCTTAAAGGCGGCCTCATCGCTTTCAATTAAGGCATAGTTACATTTATTCTTGCCAAAAATAGTAGAGTTTATCGCAAATTCTGCGGTAATTCCATCCATTAAATTCGCTCCGGACTTGTTGCAAAAGAAGGAAAGACCTTCGTTT
>JAVWKI010000052.1:0-10463 GCA_036638575.1 Anaerovoracaceae bacterium
CAAAAGACTTGCTAAACCTATAGACAAATCTTATTCTTTCCGTTATAATCATATTTGCGTCTATTGCTGACGCAATATATGTCCCCATGGTCAAGTGGTCAAGACGTAGCCCTCTCACGGCTGAGTCAGGGGTTCGACTCCCCTTGGGGATACCAAATAGAAAGAAAGCTACCATTTTCAACAGAATGGTAGCTTTTTTTTACTCCTATTTTTCTAGCGGCATAGATTAAAAATCCACCGCATCCAGCCGGAAACGGTTCCCGCTCTGCGGGAGATCAAGCTTTCAGAACAAAGCTTTTCCTTTCGCATTTGATTTGCGATGTATTCCTTATCGGGAATTCTGTTTAAGTCAACGGATTTTTTAAACACATCTCGAAACACCCCATGTTGCAAAATCTCTGCAACGTAGGCTTTTTGACGCTTTTTGTAAGGCAAGGATAACAGGGCTTTGCCTTTTTCACTAATAAATACACGCTTCATCTTCTCTTCGTCCAAAGATTTTTCTGCCAGCCCAAGGTACCTACAGGCGTTGTAATAATAGTCTGATTGCCGCTCTCTGAATCCGAATAATTCGGCAATTTCTCCTGTAGTCATGGGTGTTTTCGCTAAGTTTTCCAGTAGAGAAATCACCTTTTCAAAGCTGTCTGCCTGGGGGAAGGGAACCTCCGGTTCCGCAATCAGCCTTGCCTCTTTACAAACCTGAAGCAAGTCTGCAAAGGAAATATCATTGTCTTCTAAACTGTATAACCGCTCCTGTACCAGCTGAATGGAATTGTAGTCGTAAGTATCGGTAAAGGTATACTCAAGTAAACGGAATACTTCATTGGAGTACACCATAAATACCGGCCGAATAGGCTTATTGATTTTGCTCTCCCAAAGTCTAAGTGGGTAGTATAGCTGACGAATCAAAAAGTTGCTGTGTACAACATTTTTCCCTTCAACTAAAACAAATCCGTTCTTGCTTTCAAATCCGCCATCAATTTCCAGCTGGGAGTTTTCCACCTGAATTATTGTGGAGGTTGTCCTTTTTTCATCAGATAGAGAAAAAGAAAACTTGCCGGAACCCATTCTTCCGGATACCGTTTGTAATAAATTCTCTTCATTTAAAAAATCATCTAAAATTGCAGCAATTCCCATAACGTTAATCGCCGCCGCCTCAGATGAAATATGATGAATATCTACAGTAGTAAGGTAGTCTGGAATTTTTGCCGTAGTGATCCCGGACATTCCACTATGCAAGGTATTGTCCTTGATTTCCGGGAAGTCTTCATAAAGATCAAATTCTCCAATAACATAGCTTCCTCTCGTCACGGGTAAAATGCCCAATTTGTCCCCAAACACCCGCGGCAAGGATTCTCTGGTATCAAACTTTGTCATCAACCTAGGTTCCTTGAATTCTTTGATTTGGTTTGCTGTGATATGAAACAGACCATTTCGTTCTATTTCTTTGGCCACATCATAACGGTCAAATATCTGCTCCCATTTTTCGTCAATCAATCTCATAATTTCTTACCAATACTTCACTAACCGCGCCGCGCCGATCTGACCTTGCGTTTACTACACGTTTTGCCGAAACCTTTTCGATAATGTAGTCCCGATAAAGGTCTTCGATAAAGTCACAGCTGGAGTTGGATAGTAAAAATTTAATTCCTTTTTTATTCAAAAGATCACATTGCTGCTTCAGTACCTCCTGCTCCTCTCCGGCAAACCCCCCTACCGTATATCCGGTAAAAGAGGACGTGCTGCTAATGGGCATATAGGGAGGATCAAGATAAACAAAGGCGCCTTTTCGTAAGCCCTTCAAGGCCTTCTTATAGTCTCCGCAAAGTATCTTGATGTTCTTTTTATTTAAATACTTACTCATGGCAAGTATGCTCTCTTCGTTGGTAATGTTTGGATTTTTGTATTTTCCCCAAGGAGAATTAAATTCTCCTGAGCTATTTACACGAAAAAGCCCATTGAAACAGGTTTTATTCAAGTATAAAATTCTTGCCGCCCGCTCCATATCGCTTAATTGTCTATATTCCGGTTGGCGATCCAAGGCACGAATATGATAAAAGTACTGCTCACAGTTTTCTTTTTTGTGCTGGGAAAGTTTTTGGATCAATGCTTCCGGACTCTCCTTGATCACCCGATAAACATTGATGAGTTCTTCGTTAGAATCATTAATAATTGCCTTTTTCGGTTGCTCAGCAAACAAAACCGCACCGCCGCCGATGAAGGGTTCGCAATAAGTAGAATATTTAGGAATTTGCGGGACAATATTGTCCAGTAGTTGTCTCTTTCCGCCTACCCATTTCAGCACCGGAGAAAGTACATTCGTCGTATTTGCCATAGTAACCTCCTTAACTAAACCAGTATAACAGAATTGAAGGGAAACTGCTATTCTAAATATTCTCCTTTTGTAGTTTTTACAAAAAGCCACGGTTTTTTTTTCAGTAGTGCCAGTTGTATAAAGGGAGGTAACCATATATATTGTAGAAAAGTAAGAATAAAAACGTAAAATATCACAATAATTTTCATTAGGGGGTAAAAATATGAACCAGAAAAAAAATCACTTAGGAAGCGAATTGCTTCTTCTCCTCACCGCATTTATTTGGGGAACTGCCTTCGTGGCACAGCGTTCAGGAATGGACTATTTAGGGCCGCTAACCTTCAACGCAATAAGAACCTTGCTCGGCGGAATCGCCTTGCTTCCCGTTATCTATTTCTTTGGAAAAGCAAAGAAAAGAACGAACGAAGAAGAAACTGCATTACTTCCCTCTTCCAAGAAAACCTTAGCCCTAGGAGGAATTGCTTGCGGTATAATTCTTTTTATTGCCATGTACTTTCAACAAGCGGGCATCGTATATACTACAGCAGGAAAGGCCGGCTTCATCACCACCCTTTACATTGTTTTGGTTCCTCTCTTTGGAATCTTTCTTGGCAAAAAAGTTCGTCCAATCATTTGGCTCTGCGTAGGCCTTGCGGTAATCGGCCTTTATCTCCTTTCTATTAAAAGTGGTTTTTCTATTGGGAAAGGTGATCTGCTGATCTTTATTTGCTCCTTCTTCTATGCAGGTCATATTTTGATTATCGACCACTTTAGTCCAAAGGTAGATGGAATAAAAATGTCTTGTATTCAGTTTTTTATTGTGGCGCTGCTCTCCTTCGCCTTTGCCATCCCTACAGAAACCATTACTTGGAAAGCAATTCTCGACTGCTGGTTCCCTATCCTTTACTCTGGCGTGCTAAACTGCGGCGTTGCCTTTACCCTTCAAATCGTCGGACAAAAGAAGGTGGAGCCATCCATCGCCTCCTTGCTGCTCAGCTTGGAGTCTGTATTTGCCGTAATCAGTGGGGTCATCATCTTAGGTGAATCCATTACCATAAAAGAATCTTTTGGCTGTGTGATTATGTTTATCGCCATTATCCTCGCACAGCTTCCTTCAAAAAATAAAGATGGTGTGATCTAAAGGATCCACCATCTATTGATTATTCTCGACCACCTTGGTGCCCGGCACCTTGGCCTTGACCATCTCCTGAGCCACTGCCGCTGCCTTGGCCACCACCTGAGCTGCCTTGGCCTTCGTGTCCATCTCCTGCACCGCTGCCGCTGCCTTGGCCGCCACCATATCCACCTTGGCCTTCGTGTCCATCTCCTGCACCGCTACCGGCACCTTGACCCTCATGACCGCCTTGACCTTGACCATTTCCTAAGCCGCTGCCTTGACCTTGACCGCCATGGCCATCACCACCATGGGTAAGGTTATGAATTTGTCTCATGGACATTTCTCGAACTTCTTCAATGGTGATGCTCGGATTAACCTTTTTCAGTTCTAAAAATGCCTTGTATTTCCCAAAGGACATTTCCTGGGCATGGGCTTCTTCCTTTAGCTCATGATTGGCCGAGCCACAGGTCGCCTTGTACTTTCCATATCCGTTACAGCCTTCAATGTTCTTGATCATTTCCTCTTCATTCTTGGAAATCACGGTAAAAGCTAAATCGTAATCCTCACCTTCATAAACCGCGAATTTCTCGCTGTTAAGCAGGGTTTCTACCGCTTCCTTGTAGGATAAGCCCTTCAGCTCAATTCCTTCCATTAATTGTTCCGCATCCTTGTTGTAACAATCTACGGAAACAACCTTATCCATTCTATTGATTCCTAGCTCAATGGAAGGGTTTACATCAATGCCAATATAAGAAGTTGCCTTTCCATAAGCCGAATATCCGGATACCCCAAGGACAATGAATAACATGACCATCATTGGGGCTAAAACATAGCCGAGTTTTCTTCTTGGACGTTTTTCCTTCTCTCTTTTTTCCATTTCTTCTCGAAGGAAGTCCAGGGTTGAGGCTTTTAATTGTTCATCTGCTTTGATTTCATCAAAAGCATCTATAATTTTTTTACTCAAGGTCCTTCCCTCCTATCAATTCTTTTAGCTGTTCTCTACCTCTTGCCAGCAAGGTATAAATGGTATTCTCTTTTTTGTTTAAAATTTTTGCAATCTCCGTTGCCTTGTACCCTTCATAATAGTGAAGGTAAATTACATTTTTGTACTTTTTTGGAAGGGTCAAAACTGCCTCCAGTACCGCTCGATTCTCCGGTGCTGCTTCTGGGACAATTTTTTCTAACACGTCGGAAAATCCTACTCGTTTTCGATAAACGCTTTTTAACAAATCCTTGCATTCATTAATCGTCACGCGAATTAACCATGCCTTTTCATGCTCTTCCGACTCAAAGGTACCCGAATAGAGGACGTACTTCAAGAATACTGTCTGAAATACATCCTCGCTATCGGCATAATTCTTGAGGTGGATTAGGCAAAGCCTCTGCACCATATCTGAATATTTGTCTATGGCACGCCTTGCCTCAGTTTCGTTTCTCAACGCTATCCTCTCTTACTTCTGGCTTATCTTGCGTTTCTGCCTCCACCATGATGACCATTGCCACCACCGTTTCCATTGCCTGCACCTGTACCGTCACAAACGCCATTGCCTGCTCCGTTGCCGTTACCTGCTCCATCTGGCTTACCATACTGCATTCCCGTTCCATCCTGTGGTCGTTCTCCACCATTTGGACAAACTCCGTCATTCTGACAGATTCCGCCATTTGGACAAATTCCACCGTTTGGACAAACGTAAGTCCCTGTGGTTCCCTCTGCTACCGGTGTAGCCACTGTAGATGTAGGTACTGCTGATGCCTTTGCCCCTATTGGATTTCCTGTGATGTCACAGACTCCATCTCCGTCTAGGTCTCCTGCACCATTTCCTGCACCGCCACCTGTACCATCACAAACCCGTTCATAAGCCAAGTTACCTAAATTCTTACATCCATTAGCATACTTTTCCGCCTGCCCATTGATGGCCTTGCCCGTTCCGGCAAAAGCTGCGGTTGAACCCCCGATGGTCATGAGCATAATTAATCCTGCGATAAATACTTTTTTCATTTCGTTCCCTCCTACATTTCCTTGGGACTATCTGTCTCCAAGCTTCTTTATTTAACTATTTGTATATAATACGAATGAAAAAAGCAAATCCTTTCATTTATTTTAAATTTTTTAATAAAATTTCTTTTTTGTTGGATAAGCGCCCCTCCATGACCTCATTGAGCAGTCGATTTAAGGTTTCCCCAATTAAGGGACCTTGGGGAACTCCTGCTGCAAGTAAGTCCTTCCCGGAGAGATCTAGATCCTTTAGGGAAAAACACGCGCCTTGGGCAAGAAGTTCTTCTACCCGTGCCTTAAACGCCATGATATTGTCTACCCTTTCCGGAATATTTTTTGATTCTTGTCCACGGACATCGGCCAATTCCAATTGAATCAAATCAAAAACAGCCTTCTCCCCTAGCTTATTTAGCAGGCGCTTTGCTTGCCTTCCTTCTGGGATAAGCACAATGTTGTGGTGTTTGATCAGAGTTTTTACCCGTTTCTTTGTTTCATTGTCATACTTGAGGGTAGTAAGAACCGACTCAGCAAGAGTTTCTCCCAAAAACTCATGGCCATAGAAATGTCCTATCCCCTGCTCATCTACCGTCTTGCATCCCGGCTTTCCCACATCATGAAGCAGTGCGGTTAATCGCAAAACCGGATCCGGCGAAATATTTTCCATCACCCTTATGCTATGTTCCCAAACATCATAACGATGATATGGATTTTGCTGTTCTAAGTGAAACATTGGGCGAATTTCCGGCATCACCTTGGCCAAAATTTCTTTGTATTGGCTGCAGATTCTTCCTGCGCCTTTTCCACAAATCAGCTTAGAAATCTCTGCTTGTTTTCGTTCTGCAGAAATATGATCCAACAAATCCATTTGATCAAACAATCCCTTTTCCGTATCCTTATGGATGGTAAAATCCAGTTGTGCGGCGAAGCGTAAGCACCGAAGAATTCTTAAGGCATCTTCCCCAAACCGTGCCTGAGACTGCCCCACTGTACGCAGAATTCCCTTTTGCAAATCCTCTTTCCCGTGAAAGAGATCTACAACGCCAGTCTTTGGATGATAAGCCATTGCATTAATAGTAAAATCTCGGCGCCGAAGATCCTCTTCCAGCTTTGTGGTAAAGCTTACCCATTTGGGCTTCCGGTTCTGTTCATATTCTCCATCGATTCTATAGGTGGTTACCTCTGCAACCACCCCCTCCTTGATGATGGTCAAGGTTCCATGGGCTTTGCCTGTGGGGATGACCTTTTCCAAGGTAAAGCAACCTTCCATTTCTTCGCAGGTAGCATTGGTGGTAATATCCCAGTCCGCCCCCTTCTTTCCCAGCAAAAAATCTCGAACACTTCCGCCAACCAAGTAGGCCTCGTAACCGTTTTCTTCAAGGGTCCTTATCATCTGATTAATTTCTTTTGGGATCTGTAGATCCTCCTGTAGATCATTCATTCTCGTCAATCCTCTTCTCCTTAACCGTTCTTCTTTCCTATTGCCACCACTAGATAGGTCAATTACACCCTATCACCAACTGTTTCCTTGTCCATAATTACTTTAGTGAAAGGGTGATTACATGAGTCTAAGATTAAAGCAACTTAGAAAGTCAAAAGGGTTTACTCAATTAAAAATACAAATTTTAACCGGAATTGATCAATCGGACTATTCCAAGCTAGAAAACAACAAGCGTTATCTTACGGTAGAGCAAGCAAAACGCCTTGCGCTGGTCCTTGATACGAGCATTGATTATTTGCTCGAATTAACCGACGAGCCGAAGCCCTACCCAAGAAGCAAGCAATATTAAGCCGCTGAGTAACCCGATAAAACCGTAGATTCAGAACCGGCACGAACAAGTTCATCAACCGTTCGTGCTCCCTCTGCGGTTATTCCCTCAGTAGCTTCATCACAGAAAGCCCTGCTACAGCTCCTTCATGAACTGCTTTTGCAATTTGTAATAAGCCACCGGTACAATCTCCCGCTGCATAAAGGCCCGGGATATTGGTTGCCATATCTTGATTGACTACAATTTTATTGTCCTTTATCTCCGCACCTAGCTTTCGTGCAAGATCTGCACTTCCTGCAGTTCCTTCTGCAACAAACAGTCCTGCTGCCGGCAATACTTTTCCACTTTCAAGCACAATCTCTTCCAATGTGCTGTTGCCTCTTACCTCGCTAACTTTTCCGCTGATCATCGTCACCGATTTTGCCAGTGGTCTAAGGGCCTCTGCCTCGTGGTTGGCATATTCTCCGCTTCCCAACACAGCCACATCTAGTCCCTTAAAGAAAAATCCATCACAAACCGCACAGTAGCTTACACCACGGCCTTCAAATTCTTTGAGCCCCTTAATTTTCGGTGCTTTTCTTGGAGATCCCATGGCAAGAATTACGCTATCCGCCTTGTAAAAGCCCTCCTCTGTGGAGACCGTCAGCTTATCTTCAAACCCTAGGCCCACAACTTCTTCCTCGATAAAAGTAATCCCCAATGCCTTTGCTTGCTTCACTCCGGCTTCCAAAAGTTCCTTTCCCGAGATTGGTGTTTCAAGGCCATAGTAATTTTCTATTTCCCCAGCCTTGTCCAATGCGCTTTCTCCTTTGGAGATAATCGTCACGTCAATGCCGCCTCTTTTTGCATAAAGTGCTGCAGAGATTCCTGCAGGTCCACTTCCGATAATCAATAAATTTTTCATGGTTTATTCCCTCCTAGTAGTATTATACCCCATTTCCTCCTCCGCTTATACCCCAAAACCATTGCCCAAACCGGCAATTCCATATATAATAGACGTTACTTGAAAAAAAGGAGATTACCATGAATAACAACAAGCTTGCGGAATTATTATTTTCCCATATAACCAAAACCCCGGCTGATTATGAAGCCATGTACCCAGGCAGAGATTTGCCGGAAGGTGCAAAAGTTACCCGTTTAGGGCCAAGCCCTACCGGTTTCATTCACCTAGGAAACCTTTATGGTGCCTTTGTGGATGAGCGTCTTGCCCATCAGAGCAACGGTACGTTTTATCTTCGAATCGAAGATACCGATGACAAACGTTATGTAGAAGGAGCGGTAGAGACCATCATCGACTCCCTAAAATTCTTTAATATTAATTTTGACGAGGGTGCAACAAAGGAAGGGGAACAGGGTGCTTATGGCCCTTACTTCCAAAGTGACCGTGGAGAGCTTTACCAATGTTTCGTCAAAGAGCTGGTAAAAAAAGGGGAAGCTTACCCTTGCTTCATGACAGAAGAGGAAATCGCAAAGGTGAGAGAGACTCAGGAGCAGGCGAAGGAAAATCCCGGAATTTACGGAAAGTACGCCCTTTCTCGTGATCTTTCTTTGGAAGAAATCGAGGCAAATATCCAGGCCGGCAAGCCTTATGTTGTACGCCTGAAATCTGGCGGCAATGTTGCCGATCCTGCGGAAATTTCTGTTGAAGACGGCATCCGTGGTACGCTTACCATGCCGGAAAACTGCCAGGATGTGGTCATCCTAAAGGCTACAGGGATTCCAACCTATCACTTTGCCCATGTTTGCGATGACCATTTCATGAGAACAACCCATGTTGTCCGCGGAGAAGAATGGCTTTCTTCCTTACCGATTCATGTTGAATTATTCACTCGTTTAGGCTTCGCCCTACCGATTTACTGCCATACCGCAGTGCTGATGAAGCTAGATGAAAACGGAAACAAACGAAAGCTGTCCAAACGAAAGGATCCGGAATTATCCTTGGATTTCTATCGGGAAATGGGCTATCATCCAATGGCGGTACGAGAATACTTATTGACCATCCTCAACTCCAACTACGAGGAATGGCGAATAGAAAACCCGGATATTCCTTGTGAAAGCTTTGCCTTCACCATGGAAAAAATGAGCAATTCCGGTGCGCTGTTTGATTTAAATAAACTAAACGACGTTTCCAAGGACACCTTGATCAATGTTCCTGCTGCCTTGCTCATGGACTTCTTCAAATCTTGGGCCAAGGAATTCAGGCCGGAAATTTATCCTTTACTCGATGGACACGAGGATTACGTTGAACCAATTTTAGACTTGGGCAGAAGCGGAAACAAGCCAAGAAAAGACTTTATCTGTGCTAGCCAAATGTTCGACTTCATCCGTTACTTCTTTGATGACTACTTTGAAATCGAAGATGCCGTTCCTGAAGAAACCGGAACAGAAGAAGTTAAGGCAATTTTGACCGCTTACCTTGATTCCTATGATCACAGCGATGACCAAAGCGCTTGGTTCGACAAGGTTCGAGAAATCGCAACCACCCTTGGTTATGCGGCAAAACCAAAAGATTACAAGAAAAACCCAGATGAATACAAGGGACATGTAGGCCACGTCAGCACGGTAATTCGTATTGCCATTGTCGGCCGTAGCCAATCCCCTGATCTTTGGGAAATTCAGCAAATCCTCGGCGAAACACGAACAAAAGCCAGAATCTCAGCATTTATTCAAGCATAGCAACAAAAAGCAGCAGAGCAGAGAATACTTCTCTGCTCTGCATTTTTTTGCCACTAAAACATACTTTCATCTGGTCGCTAGAAACTTAGACGCGGCGGCCTTGTACCAATCTGCCTGAGCCGCCCAGCTCCAGCTCGCCTTGCATTATCGTGTCTCGAACCATCCCGCACCGCATCGTCCACCCAGCTCCAACTTTGCCGGTAGCTTGCTCCCGCACCGGGAATTTTTGCTAAGCTTTAATCTTTGCCAGCAGCTCATATCGGCTACTACTTTCTGTTTTTTTGAAAATATTGCTGATGTGCCGTTTTACGGTATTTTCGGCGATAAACAATTCTTCTGCGATTTGTGGGTTGCTTTTGCCCTCATTAATCAGTAGGAGGACGTCGATTTCCCTGTTGGATAGACCACAGACTTTGGCAAAGGATAAGGCGGCTTCCTTGGAGCCTACCACATCCTCTCCTGAAGGGTGGGTGACTTGTTGCATCACTTCTTTTTTATAAAATCGATAAACTACGGTGACATTGAGCAAAATGTAAATTAAAATCAATGGATCCATCGGGTAGTTCAGTAGAAGGTTATCCTTTCCTTCAAACA
>JAVWKI010000053.1:0-10411 GCA_036638575.1 Anaerovoracaceae bacterium
TATCTTCGCATTTCGATCTGTTCCAAGGTGCCTTACCTTGGCTTGTAGCAGGTGAAGATTGTTGCGCAAAGCAACAGTTTTCAATTCCGAGTTTGCAGTAGAATAAAGCTTTGCTTCGGAGCCGCCGTTTTCACAAAGTACCTGATCCACATATTCCATCAAGTCCATTGCCGCTTCTTCTCCTACATACTTGTGCAAATCTCCGCCAAACTGGGTAGTAATATTATACTTTCCATCAGAAAGTGTTCCTGCGCCACCATAACCATTCATAATATGGCAAGGGGTACATTTAATGCAAGAATCTACCTTTCCAAGGCTGATTGGACAAGCTCTGTTTTCCAAGGGTGCCCCCTTGTCAATCATTAAAATTTTTGCATTGGCAGCAAGCTTACTTAGCTCATAAGATAAAAATACGCCACTGGCTCCTGCTCCTGCAATGATAATATCATAATTCTTCATCATTTCCTCCTCTATTCAATCCCTTTTTTCTCTTTGCCAAAAACAAAACCGGCGACAATGCACCGGCCTCATACAGTATTGCTTGCTGTGTCTTTATGCCATAATTCGTTCGAATTCTGCAGCTGCAGCCTCAAACTCATCGTCGTCTTCAATATCAATCAAAGAAAATTCGTCATCGCCGGTTTCTTCATATCCATAGATATAAACATCATCTGAACCATCATCAGGAACAAGGGCAATGTATTCCTTTCCATCTAAATCGAAAACACCCATGATCTCACATTCTACTGTTTGCTCATCGTCAAATTCTAATGTGATGACGTCTTTGTCTTGGTTATCTGCCATTTTTTCTCCTCCATCTTGTCTACAAGGCAAGTTGATCTCGCCCTCGCAATTATTTTGTCCTTTTGTCCCTAAAATTCGGGACAAAGTTGCACTTGAGTGGAAGTTTCTGCTACATTTTTCGCTGCCGCTTCCCCTCTGCTTATTAACTACTTTCAATACTATATCACTATACCATTACATAATCAATCAAAATATTTCCGAATATTCTTTGCCAGCTTTTCTGTAATTCCCGGGACTTCTTTCAGCTGTTCTTCCCCTGCCTTTTTGATGCCCTCTATACTGCCAAAGTGTGCAAGCAAAGCATTGCGTTTGGCCTTGCCGATACCCGGAATTTCATCCAGCACCGAGGTTAGCTGCTTATTGTCCCGCAGTCCTCGATGATAGGTGATGGCAAATCGATGGACCTCCTCCTGTATCCTTCCGAAAAACTTAAATAACAAAGGATACTGATTCAATTGGGTTTCTACAAATCGGTCTTCACCTTTTGCTGCGGCCCCTTCTTCTTTGGGGACAAACACCAAGGCACGTGTTCGGTGATGATCGTCCTTCGCCATACCTAGAACCGGTAGCTGTAGCTTCATTGCGTCCACAATCTGCTTGGCTGCGGCCACATGCCCCCGCCCTCCGTCAATCAGCAAGGCATCGGGTAAGGGCAAGAAGCCTGCATCCCCTTCTATGGCCTTTTTTAGCCTTCTGTAAAGCATTTCTTGCATACTGCCATAATCATTTGGCCCTTCCACCGTACGTATCTTAAATCGGCGATAAGCCTTCTTGTCCGGCTTCATCCCTTGGAAGCAAACCATAGCGCCTACCGTATCTACTCCGTTTGTATTAGAAACGTCATAAGCCTCCACCCGATAGGTCTGTCCGCTATACTCTCCCACCGTTTTCACTTGGGATAACACCTGATGTAGCTGGTTTCCCAGTGCCAAGACTTGCTCCTGCCTGTTTTTTTCTCTGCTTTCTATGGTTTTGGTCATTTCCGCAACATTTCTCAAGGCCAAATCCAGCAAAGCCTTTTTCTCTCCTTTTTGCGGCACAATAATGCTAACCTTTCGCCCCCATAGGGCAGATAGCTGTGCTTCAATGAGGGATTTTTCCTCCGGAATACGGGCAACGAGAATTTCACTTGGCCCATGGGTTTCCTCACCGTAATGCTGGCGAAGAAAAGCAGAAATGGGATCTCCCTCTGCCATTTGCAAGGAAAAGGTCTCCCTTCCGGTAAGTTTTCCGTCTCGGACAAAGAACAAAACGATATGCCCTCGGCCTCCGCTAAGCACCACGTCCATATCCATACCCGCCTTTAGCACGACTCTTTGTTTCTCACTTAACGCCTTTGCTGCCAGAAGATAATCTCGATACTTGGCTGCCGCTTCAAAGTTAAGGGCTTCCGATGCCCCCTCCATCTTTTCCTGAAGGTAATCGGTAATCTTTTTATTCTTTCCTTTCAAGTAGTCCAGTACCAATTCTACCCGCTGAAGATAGGCCTCTTGATCGCCCTTCCCTGCACAGATCCCCTCACACTTACCAATGTGATAATTGAGGCAGGGGCGGAAGCCTTCAGGGAAATTGATGGCGGAGCATTTCTTTAGTCCATAAAGGTTGTTTAAAAACTCAACCATTTGATTCACTGCTCCCGCATCGGAATAAGGGCCAAAGTATTTGTCTTTTCCCTTTCCTACCACCCTGGTTTTCACCACCCTAGGCCAGGCCTCGGAGGTAGTTACCTTAATATAGGGATAGGTTTTGTCATCCCTCAGCAAGATGTTATATTTTGGCCGGTATTGCTTGATCAAATTGTTTTCCAAAATAAAGGCTTCCATTTCACTTCCGCAAGTGATGTACTCAAACTCTGCGATATGGCTAACCATGGCCTTTACCTTTGGATCCATGTTTTTTGTGGAACGAAAATATTGGCGCACTCTGTTCTTTAGCGAGATGGCCTTTCCCACATAAATGACTTGCCCCAATTTATCTTTGTGAATATAAACTCCCGGGGTTTCCGGGAGTTTTTTTAGGTTTTCTTCAATATTAAACATTGCCTTTAGTACGGCCAACCTCTACGCCGTTTTTCTTCTCTTTCCATTGCGATTTCCATGGCACGTTTTTCTCGTTCCCTCCGTCGCTTCTCTTCCCTTATTCGCTCCAGCTTTTTCTTTCTGGCACGAAGAAAGAGAATGGTTAGAATGAGGAGTAAAATCACTCCTGCAACGGTATAAAAGGCCAGGTCGGAAATGTAAAGGGCTGCCCATGGTCCGCCTTTTTTGACGTCCTGTGTAATGACCACATCCGCTTCTCCGACTTTTTCGTCTCCTTCATAAATTTCCACTACGCCAACCTTTGTCCCTTTTTCAATGGGCGCTTTCACCCCTTTATCTAGGACAATCTTGCTGCTGGCTAATGAGGTTAATCCTTCTGCAGGAAGGGTTTCATAGGCACCGTTTGCCACAATGGTTTTCACCCTTGTTTTGTGTCCATACTTAACCTTCACCTTGCCGCCATCCGCACCGGGTGCCATTAGCTCATAGGTATAAAAGTTCTTGAACCCAAAGTCCAGTAGGCTTATGGCATCTACAAATCGATCCGTCTCTTCCTTTGTGTTCAGCACCACTGCAAGAAGCTCTGTGTCTTCTCGCTTGGCCCCTGCAATAAGGCAGTATCCCGAAGAAAGCATCATTCCGGTTTTCACCCCGAAGGCTCCTTCATATTTTGGGGTTCTGCTCTTTCCGTCTACAACAATCGGTGTTTCCTCATCGAACAACAACCGGTTGGTTGAAACAAAGACTCGCTCCTCGCTTAAATTTGTCTTTGGCACAGTATACCCGGGTTGAGAAACAATCTTGCGAAAGGTCTCATTCTTTAAGGCTTCCCTGGTGATCAACATCATGTCGCTTGCCGTGGTGGTATGCTCTAGGGATTCAGTAAACCCATTGGGATTTAAAAACCTAGTATGGGTTGCCCCAATCTTTTCTGCCCGCTGATTCATCAAGCTTACAAATTCCGCTTCACTGCCTGCTACCTCAATGGCTAGGGCGACTGCCGCATCGTTTGCAGAGTAAACCATCAAACTATTTACTAGCTGCTCTACGGTCAATACTTCCCCTTCTTTTAGCTCCATTTGATTTCCTTGAAATCCGGTAGCCTCTTTGGTTATGGTCACCTTTTTATCCATATCCAAGGCTTCTAGCACCAATATACAGGTCATAATCTTAGTTAGGCTGGCCGGAGTCATTTGTGCTTCACTGTTTTTTTGATACAGTACCTCTCCAGTCTTATTGTCGATAATCAATGCTGCGCCGCAACTGGTCACCGGATCCTTTGCTACCGCAAACACCGATGTTGTCCCTGCCCCAAACAAGAAAAGTAACGCAAGCATCAAACAGATTAGTTTCCCCCTCATTTATTGCTCCTTAAAAAAATGATCTGCCAGCTCAAAGCCACTGTCAAAGTATTGGCCTTTTTTTCCGCTTTTTTCGTTAAACTGTCGTTCCTTGTCTTCTGGCACTTCCTTTAGACTGTTATAAATCACATAAGGCACCGGATCCGCAGAATGGGTTCTGATGGATAACGGCGTTCTATGATCGGGAACTACAAGGACCTTATAGTCTTCTCCCATGTCTGCCAAGGCTGCACAAATCGGTAAAGTAACCTTCTGATCAATATCATGAAGACAAGAAATCTTGCCCTCCATGTCCCCTTGGTGAGAACATTCGTCTGGCCCCTCAAGGTGCATGTAAACGAAATCCTTGCCATTCTTAAACTCTCTGATTGCCGCTTCTGCCTTGCCTTCAAAGTTTGTATGTAAAGTACCTGTTGCACCGTCTACATCTACAGAAGAAAGTCCTGCACAAAGGGCAATTCCCTTGATCAAGTCCACCGCCGAAATTGCAGTTCCTGTAATTCCGTATTTATCATAGAAGGAAGAAAGTGCAGGCTTCGTTCCCTGTCCCCAAATCCAAATGGTATTTGCCGGGTTTAGGCCCTTCTCTATTCTTGCCAGGTTCACTGGGTGATCCTTCAGCAAGTCATAACTTCTCTTCATCATGTCGGTAATAAATCCGCAACCTTCACCCTTTGGTAAATGGTCTCCTACACGTTTGCCCAGTACATCGTGGGGAGGTGTAAGCTCATAATTTGTGCTGCCCTGATGAACAATCATACAGTGTCTGTAGCTAACGCCGGTATAAAACTGAATCAGTTCATTTCCAAAGGCTTCCTGCACTGCCTGAATCAACGCATCTGCCTCTTCTGTGGTAATATCTCCCGCACTGTGATCCTTGATGATCAACTCTTCATAGGCGCCATCTCCTTCTAAGGTGATGATATTGGTTCTAAATGCCACATCGGTGTCGGACATATCAATCCCAATACTTGCTGCTTCCAAAGGAGATCTTCCGGTCAGATATACAGCCGGATCATAGCCCATAACCGAAAGGTTCGCCGCATCGCTGCCCGGAGCAACACCTGGAGGAATCGTTTTCACCATTCCCACCTGACCCTTTGCAGCCATTGCATTAATGAAAGGAATATCCGCTACTTCTAGCGGAGTCTTCCCTTCTAGTGATTCAATTTGATCGTCCCCTGCTCCATCGGGAACAACGATTAAATATTTCATTTGTTTTCTTCCTCAAATTTCTTCATAAACTCAATTAGTGCATCCACACCCTCTACCGGCATAGCATTGTAAATACTTGCTCTCATGCCACCGATGGAACGATGTCCGTTTAGGTTGTGCATGTTTGCTTCCTTAGACTGGGCAACGAATTTCTTGTCTAGATCTCCATCTCCCGTAACAAAGACCACGTTCATCAGTGAACGATCTTCTTTTCTTACCGGACAGTGGTAAAGTGCGCTGCTGTCAATGTAATCATAAAGCTTTCCTGCTTTTTCCTCATTGATCTTTGCAAGTGGTGCAATTCCACCCTTCTTTAAGATCAGCTTAAATACTTCTCCTGCAATATAAATTCCAAAGCAAGGCGGAGTATTGTACATTGAGTCATTGTCTGCATGAATTTTATAGTCTAGGTACACTGGACATTTTTCATCAGCAAAACCAATCAGGTCTTCTCTCATGATCACAATGGTTACCCCTGAAGGCCCAATATTTTTCTGTGCTCCCGCATAAATCACACCAAATTTTGTTACATCAATTTCTTCGGATAAGATACAAGAAGACATATCTGCAACAAGAGGAATATCTCCTGTATCCGGAATTTGACTAAAGTGTGTTCCGTAAATTGTATTGTTGTAAGTAATATGCACGTAATCGGCATCTGCTCTAAAGTCTTCCTTTTTCACCTCTGGAATATAGGTAAAGGTATCTGCTTCAGAAGAAGCAACAATCTTCACATCTCCAAATTTTTCTGCTTCCTTTGCCGCCTTTTTTGCCCAAGATCCAGTTACAATGTAATCTGCTTTTCTTGAATTTCTCATTAGGTTTAACGGAATCATAGAAAACTGTAACGTTCCGCCACCTTGCAAGAACATCACCTTGTAATTTTCCGGAATATTTAATAATGTTCTCAAGTTTGCTTCTGCATCATGAAGAATCTGTTCAAAGGCTTTTGAACGATGACTCATCTCCATAACAGACTCTCCACACCCCTGATAATTTGTTAATTCGCTTGCAGCATCTTCCATTACTTCCAAAGGAAGCATGGACGGACCTGCTGAAAAGTTATATGCTCTCTTACTATTCAAAATAGCCACCTCCATGTTTATCAATAATTGTTGTTTCAAATTCATATTATAACACTTTACCATAAGTGCGTAAAGTGTTATAATATCTACTAATTTAACGAATTAAGAGGTGAAAGAATGTATAAAATTGCAACACTAAACAAAATATCTCCTGTAGGCCTAGGTATGCTAGGAGACAACTACTCTACAATAGAAACCTTAGATGGCGCAAACGGCGTTATCGTAAGAAGTGCAGATATGCACGAGTTAAGCTTTGACTCATCCTTGCTCGCTATCGCAAGAGCTGGTGCAGGCTATAACAACATTCCCATTCAGCGTTGTGCAGAAGAAGGAATTGTTGTCTTCAATACCCCTGGTGCCAATGCCAATGCAGTAAAGGAATTGGTTCTTTCCGGAATGTTCCTTTCCGCAAGAAATATTCCTGCCGGAATTGCTTGGGCACAAACACTAACAGAAAATGTAAAGAAGACCGTAGAAAAAGGCAAGAGCCAGTTTGCCGGAACAGAAATCAAGGGTAAAACTTTGGGCGTTATCGGACTTGGTGCTATCGGCGTAATGGTTGCCAATGCAGCGAAAAGCCTTGGCATGAATGTAGTGGGTTATGACCCCTTCATCACGCTAAAATCAGCACACGAGTTATCCAACAAAATTCCAGTAATCAAAGACCTAGCTACCTTGTTGCCACAGTGCGACTACGTTTCTATCCATGTTCCTGTTCTTGAAGATACAAAGGGCATGATGGATGGTCGAAGATTTTCTCAAATGAAGGATGGTGCTGTTTTGCTTAACTTCTCTCGTGACACCTTAGTCAATGAGGATGCTCTTGCAGAAGCACTTTCTACCGGAAAAATCAAAAACTACGTTACAGACTTCCCGAACGAAAAGGTACTTAACCTAGAGGGTGTCATTGCACTTCCTCACCTAGGTGCCAGCACAAACGAAGCAGAAGACAACTGTGCATCCATGGCTGCCGAGCAGTTAATGGACTACATCGAAAACGGAAACATTCTTAACTCAGTAAACTTCCCTGCATGCTCCATGGGCAAAATCAGTGAAGATGCCAAAGGAAGAATCTGTATCCTACACAAAAACATCCCAGCAATGCTCGGAAAGATCACCGGCATTATGGCAGATCTAAACATCAATATTCGTGACCTTACCAACAAGAGCAAAGGCGATTTTGCTTACACCCTTATGGATATTGACACCAATATCTCTGAAGCAGACCTTTCTCCATCATTAGAGGTTGAAGGAATTATCCGCGTAAGAGTTATCGGCTAACGCCACCCCCTGAGCTCGTTGTTCCCGTTTAAAGGAACCAGCGGCTGGGAGCGAAAGATCAAATCGACACGAAAATTTAACACACGATAAACTTAAAAGGTCAGAACGGAGAGGCTACTCTCTGCTCTGGCCTTTTTTAGCAATTCATTAGGCACCCTTTGTAATTTGAACCCCCGAAAAAACGAAAAGGGTGCAAAAAAGGACGTTCTGTTATTTTGGGGAAATTTTTAACTTTGAGGAGAGAATGACAAATTTCAAAAAGTGGCATGGTCCTTGCCTTCGCAATCAATTCCCCTATTTTACAATCAATTTTCCTATCCCACGAGAAAGTTTCCTATTCAATAATTAAATTTTAATAGACCCCGGTGCCACTCCTTCATGGAGCGGCCTCGGGGTCTTGTTTTGCTTCTTTTTTCAATCTAATTGGTGCTATCCTCGGTATCCATCCATACCTTGTTAAATAGTACGCCAAGGCAAAGCACCCAGGCGAGGAAGTAGAACCAGAACATTAAGGCTACCACCGTTGCCAAGGAGCCGTAAAGAATGTCGTAGCTTGCTACGGTTCCGGTATATTTTGAGTAAACAACGGTTACCAGCAACAGGCCCACCGAGGCAAAAATACTTCCCGGAATAATTTCTCTAAATTTCACCTTATCTGAAGGCAGCATATAATAGTTGTAGCTGATCATCATAAAATACAGTGCTAGAGCCACAGGCCAACGAATAATCAACCATAAGCTGGCATTGTTGGTCAGTAGCTCAAGAAGCTTTCCACCGTATACTAGCACAACTAGGGCCACGATAATAACCAGTAAGGTGAAGCCCATGGTTCTCACCGCACGAAATCGTTCTCTCCAATATCCTCTTCCCGTAGATTTTCCATCGGTAAAGGTGAAGTTGGTAATCCGCATCATCGAAAATTGTGCTCTGGAAGATGCCCACAGCGCAATAACGAAGAACACAATATTGGTGGCACCGGCAGAACGATAGGAAAGCAGCTGCTCCATTTGGTCAGCAACTTCACCCTCCACATAGTTAAGCAACCAGCCTACTGCATCTTGAATGGATGTTTCAAGGAAAAATCCAAGCAGCTGAGAGATCAGCAACACAATAGGGACTAAGGACAAGATAAAATAGAAAGAAAGCTGTGCCGCAAAGCCTTGGTAATAAGGATCGCTGAACTGCTTAATTCCTAAGGAAAGCATTTTAAAAATTCTCTTTTTCATTAAATATCCTCATCCATTAAGAGTTTCTTTAGTTTCTGTAGCGCCCTTCCTCTGTGGCTAATTTCATTCTTTGCCTCTGGCGTAAACTCACCGAAGGTGAGATCATACCCCAAAGGAACGAAAAAAGGATCATAACCAAATCCACCTTCACCGCGAGATTCTAAAACAAGATGTCCTTCCACCTCTCCACGAGCAACGAGGGATTTTCCACCTGGGAAGACCATGGTAATTACCGAAACAAACCTGCCCGTCCGCTGTTCATAAGGAACGTCCTTAATCAACTCCACCAGCTTTCGGTTGTTGGCCTCATCATCTCCATCAACACCTGCAAATCTGGCCGAATATACCCCTGGTGCGCCACCGATACAATCTACCTCCAAGCCAGAATCATCTGCAATGGTAACCTTTCCGCAAAGCTTCATAATTTCATTGGCCTTCTTAAATGAATTTTCTTCAAAGGTCGTTCCATCTTCAAGAATTTCTACCGGGGGAACCCCTGCCTCATCTCGAGAAACCACCTTCATGCCAAAGGCCTGTGTAATTGCTTCAATTTCCTTGATCTTATGTTTATTTTGCGTTGCCGCAACAATCGTTTCCATTGTCACTCCTTACTGTTTACGATAATTTTCCGCAAGTTCCTACAGGAACCTTTCCGTCTATTGCATCAATAATCTCCTTTGTCTTTTCTCCGTCAAAGAAACTACAAAGCTCAATGAAGGCAATTCCCTCTTCCACCAGTTGCTTTGCTGCCTGTGCAGCTTCTTCCATTCCATTGACAAACAAAATGTGTGAATTGCAGCCCTTGCCCAAAAGGTCGATGCGTCCGTTCTCTCCGCCTCCGAAGATATTGATAATAATTCCATATTCAGAAAGCGAAGGTAAGGCTTCCAGCTTTTCCATCTGCTCTGCAGTATAGTCTGCACGACAAACCCGTTTGGTCTGGTTGTCTGCACCAATGGCATCTGCCAAGCTACTTCGCATCTCTTCGTCAAAGTCTCCGCAAAGATCAAACAAGGTGTAGCCGTCTGCTACCAAGTCCTTCATCAAGGCTTCGGTTTGCTCCATTCCATCCGTTCCAACAACCAATGTCGTGCTTTTTTCACATTGATAAGTTCCCTGATATTCTTCTGTGGATTCTCCCGGAACATTCATGATAAATGCTAATTTAACCATTTTTGACTTCCTTTCCATCCGTAGACAGTGCTCCTGTCCAACGTTTTTTCCGTTAACTGTACTATAATCTGAACCCTTATTATATCATATTTACACTGGACTAGCCATATCTTATGGGGTAAAATGACCTTCGGAGGTAGAATATGAAAATTGTAATATTAGATGCAGAAACCATAAATCCGGGGGATTTACACTGGGATGAGCTCAGTGCCCTGGGAGACTTAACC
>JAVWKI010000054.1:0-10396 GCA_036638575.1 Anaerovoracaceae bacterium
ATGCGGTTATTGTAGGCATAATCGATGAAGATTGTGAATTTTAATAGATTGGAGGGGTAATCATGGGGCTTCTTGAGCAAATCAAAGATGCCGGTGTTATCGGTGCCGGCGGAGCAGGCTTTCCGACCTATGGGAAACTTGGAGGAGCAGCAGAATACATCTTGCTAAATGGGGCAGAATGTGAGCCGCTACTGAGAGTAGACCAACAATTAATGGCCATGTATCCGGAGGAAATCATCCTAGGATTCAGCGAAGCCGGAAAATTGGTAGGGGCAAAAAAAGCAATTATAGGGATTAAAAATAAGCACAAAAAAGTAATCCAAATTCTAGAAGAGGGGATTGCAAAGCTTGGACTTTCGGACTTTGTGGAAATCAAAGCCATGAAGGATATGTACCCTGCAGGGGATGAGCAGGTATTGGTATATGAACTAACCGGAAGAGTCGTTCCGGAAGCGGGAATTCCCATACAGGTAGGCTGCGTAGTAATCAATTCAGAAACAGCCTTAAATATCTATAAGGCGGCAAAAGGGGAAGCAGTTACCGAAAAATATATCACCGTTGCAGGAGATATTCCAAGAAGGGTAACCGTAAAGGTTCCGGTAGGCACACCGATTATCGATGTTCTTGCCCTAAGCGGAATCGAAAACTTTGAAGATTACGGAATCATCGACGGGGGTCCGATGATGGGACCGCTAAAAGAAGGAACAGACGGATATATCACCAAAAAGAACAAGGGCTTCATCTTATTGAAAAAAGACCACTTCTTAATCAGAAAGAAATCCGTAACACCACAGCAAGCCGGCAGAGTGAACAAATCCACTTGTGAACAATGTAGAATGTGTACCGACCTATGTCCAAGATACCTACTTGGCCATAATATGGAACCACACAAGATGATGAGAATTCTAAACTACGGCTTAGCAGATAACCAAGGCAAGACCATTGCACAGCTTTGCTGTCAATGTAACCTATGTGAATACTTCTCTTGTCCGGCAGGACTATTCCCGAGATCAGCAAATGCACTGCTCAAGGAAGAGATGCTGTCAGAGAACATTCGTTATCAAAAAACCACAGAGGTTTTTGAGCCAAGGAAGCAAAGAAGCAACAGACTTTTACCAAGCAAGAGACTTGTGGCAAGACTGGCGCTAACCGACTTTGATAAGCCGGCACCAATGGTTGATGACCAGCTTGTACCAAACAAAGTACGCATCATGACCAGCCAGCACGTAGGCGCACCAGCAATTCCTTGTGTCAGCGTAAACCAAGGGGTAACCCAGGGCCAGCTGATTGGGACCATCTCGGAAGGAGCATTAGGAGCAAACATCCATGCAGGAATTTCCGGAATCGTCAGTGAAGTTAATGAAAAATATATTGAAATAAGGAGGGGTTGATGTGGCAAAAGCGATAGGAATGGTTGAGTTTACCAGCATTGCCAGAGGCATCTATGCAGCCGACCAAATGGTAAAGGTATCCGAAGTTGAAATTGTAACTGCCGTGACAACTTGTCCGGGGAAATATATCGTTATTGTAGAAGGAGATGTAGCCTCCGTGGAAGATTCCGTAAAGGTAGGCGGCAAGTTTGCAGAAGAATATTTTGTGGATGCAATTGTTATTCCCAACGTCTGTGATGAAGTCTTTCCTGCAATTACCGGAGCAACAATGCCTGAACGAATACAGGCAATCGGGATTATGGAATCCTTTTCCCTGGCAACAATGATTATTGCAGCAGATGCAATCCTCAAGGCAGCAGAGCTTGAGCCAATAGAGCTTAGACTGGGAAATGGAATCGGCGGCAAAGCCTACTTCACCTTTACCGGGGATGTAGCAGCCGTAGAAACCGGAGTTTCCGCAGGAATGGCAATGGCAGAAGAAAAAGGATTACTGGTCAACGCAGAGGTTATTCCTTCTCCGTCAGATCAGTTACTCCCTTCACTAATGTAGTTAAGTGGAGAATAGATTGATAATGAAAGGATGTGAGACGATGAAAAAACTAATCTGTGCTGAACAGATTGAAGCAGCAATGAAAAGCGGCGAGAAGACCATTTGCATAGACAGTCAGACCATTATTACACCGTCGGCAAAGGACATGGCAGAGGCAAACAACATTGAGTTTGTACAGCAGGCAGCACCGGCACCGGCTACTGAGAATTGTGGATGCGGCGAATCTGTCTTGGGCGACTCAGGCTTATCCAGCGATATGATTTATGCCGCCATTAAGATGATGGCAGAAAAAGGTATGCTAAAGGGTATGTTTGAAGACCTAGCACCAAAAACACCGTACGTTGCGGATGTGCACAAGAATGGGCTAAAAGTAGTCAAAGGAAACTCCGTAGTAATGGACAACTTTGATACAGGCGTTCCATCAAACAAGGTAACCTTCCAAGAGCTTGTCAGCAAAGAAGAATCAAAGATGAGCGCAGGCTTCCTGGTAATCGAAGATTCAAAATTCGACTGGAACCTAACTTATGATGAAATTGACTACGTTATCGAAGGAACCTTGACGGTAACCATCGACGGAATAACTTATACCGGAAAACCGGGAGATGTACTGTTTGTACCAACGGGCTCTAATGTAGTTTGGGGTTCACCGGACAAAGCAAAAGTATTTTATGCAACCTACCCGGCAAACTGGCCGGATCTACTATAGGAAAAAAGGGGAGGTGAATTAAATGAAAGCACTGGGGATGATTGAGACCAAAGGTCTCTTAGCAGCGATTGAATGTGCAGATGCAATGCTCAAGGCTGCAGAGGTTAGACTTCTTGAAAAACATAAGGTTGGAAGCGGTTTAATGACCATCACCATAACCGGCGATGTAGCAGCAGTAAAAGCATCTGTGGATGCAGGCGCTGCGGCAGTAAGCAGAATCAGCGAAGCAGCATTAATCTCAGTACACGTAATTCCAAGACCACATGAAGAGTTGGAGTCAATGATTCTACTGGACAAGGAAGACGAAGAAGAGGAAGATCCGGAGGATCCTGAGGATCCGGAAGACCCGGAGGACCCCTCGCCAAAGGCTGAGGAAGCGGTGAGCAAGGAAGAAGAGAAAAGCGCCAAGGACAAGGACAAAGAAGAAATTGTCATTGACACGGATAAGCTTGCCAAAGGAACCCTTGATCAGCTGGTAGCAACAGAAGGCCTAGAAACGGCACAGGAAGTGTTGAAAAAAACCACTGTGGTAAAACTGAGAAACCTAGCTAGGGAGTACAAGGAACTGGGCATTGTAGGCAGACAGATTTCAGAAGCCAACAAAGAGGTGCTACTCACTGCATTCGCAAGTTATTATGAACAATAGTTTGACAAGAAGAAATGAAAGGAAGGTGTAGTCTATGGAAAGTATGGATTATGATCTACGTTCTGTGCAGGAAGTCAGAGATTTAACAAGACTAGGACAAATTGCAACAGAACAAATCGCGACTTACACAGAAGAACAAATAGATAGAATTCTTTGCAACATGGTACGCATGGCAGAAGCACATGCAGTAGAATTAGCAAAGATGGCGGTAGAAGAAACCGGATTCGGAAAGGTTGCAGATAAGACCTACAAGAATCACATGGCATCAACATTGCTATATGATGCAATCAAAAACATGAAGACCATTGGGGTAATCAACGAAGATGCAGCAAACAGAGTAACGGAAATTGCAGAGCCGGTAGGCCTGTTGATGGGAATCGTTCCTTCAACAAACCCAACCTCTACCGCAATTTTCAAGGCAATGATTGCAATCAAAGCCAGAAATGCCATCATCTTTTCCCCACATCCATCTGCAGCAAAATGCACACTGAGAGCAGCAAAATTAATGCTTGAAGCGGCAACAGCAGCAGGAGCACCGGCAAACATCATCGGATGCATCTCCATGCCGTCAATTCAGGCAACCAATGAATTGATGCACTGCAAGGAAGTAAAGATGATTATCGCAACCGGCGGCCCGGGAATGGTAAAGGCAGCTTACAGTGCAGGAAAACCGGCATTGGGTGTAGGTGCAGGAAACTCACCGGCTTACATTGAAAAAACTGCAAACATCAAACAGGCAGTAAAAAACATTATTGCCAGCAAAACCTTTGACTACGGAACAATTTGCGCTTCAGAGCAATCCATTATTGTAGAAGAATGCAACAGAGCAGCAGTAATCGAAGAGTTCAAATTACAAGGCGGCTATTTCATGACCAAAGAAGAGACAGACAAGGTTTGCTCCTTACTCTTCAAAAACGGCCACAATATGAATGCAAAGCTTGTAGGACGTTCACCATTTAAGATTGCAGCAGATGCAGGGTTCACAATTCCGGAAAACACACAGGTTCTTCTGGGTGAGCAAACCGGCGTAGGCGAAGGAAACCCACTATCTTATGAAAAACTAACAACAGTTCTTGGATTCTATACCGTTAGAGATTGGCAGGAAGCTTGCGAGCTAAGCATCAAGCTACTACAAAACGGAATCGGACATACCATGAGCTTACATACAGAAGACAGCGAAATCGTAAGAAAGTTCGCAGTGAAACCGGCATCAAGAATTCTGGTAAACACCGGAAGCAGCCAAGGCGGAACTGGTGCAAGCACAGGATTAATGCCATCCTTCACACTAGGATGCGGAACAATGGGCGGAAGCTCAGTTTCAGAAAACGTTACACCGATGCACCTTGTGAACATCAAACGTGTTGCCTACGGTCTTAAGGATTGTGCAACACTAGCACAGCTAGATCCTACATTTAATCATCCGGAATTAGCAGGAAGTGCAGCACCATTAGAACCGATAGCACAGGCAATGCAAGCATCACCGATAGCACAGGCAATGCAAGCATCACCGGCAGCACAAGCAGCAATCGGATACAGTCCAACCTGTGGAAGCTGTTCTCCAACATCAAGCCTTTCGGCAAACAACAGAACCATTGATCTGGATGAAGGAATCACCAAGGAGCAGCTTGCTGACATGATTGAATCCTTGGTACAGGCAATGAAAGGGGAATAAGCCCATGGGAAACTATGATGAAGCAATGGGCGTATTGCTAAAAGCCATTGAAGCAGCGATGGTAGAAAATGGTGGAAACAAAGGATGCCAGCCATGCAAAGAAGCACCGGCACAGACCGCTCCTCTAGGAGCAGGACAAAGCTTAGCGGCGCAGATGGACAGCAGTCCGGATGCAATCGCAGCAAGAGCTGCAGGCAAAGAAGTCTCAGCAAGCTGCTGCAGCACAGCAGAATGTTGCACAACAGCAGCCACCGGCATTCCTGTAGGCGTTTCCAACAGACATCTACATCTTTCTGAACAAGATTTGGCAACCCTCTTTGGCGAAGGATATGAATTCACCAGAATTAAGGATCTTTCCCAACCGGGACAATACGCTTGTAAAGAACTTGTTACAATTTGTGGGCCAAAAGGCGCCATTGAAAAGGTGAGAGTTCTAGGACCGGCAAGAAGCAAAACGCAGGTAGAAATCCTAAAAAGCGACAGCTTCAAACTGGGAATCTCAGCACCAACAAGAATTTCAGGAGATCTGGAAGGAACTCCGGGAGTAACCATTATCGGACCGAAAGGCTCGGTACAGACCAAAGAAGGTCTAATCATATCACAACGACATATACATATGACACCCGGTGATGCAGCAAACTACGGGGTAACTGATGGACAGCTGGTAGACATTTGCGTCGAAGGCGAACGAGGCGGTATCTACAAAAACGTCATCATCAGAGCAAACGATGCTTCCGCACTGGAATGTCATGTGGATAATGATGAAGCTAACGCTATGGATATAAATTCAAAATCTGTTATTAATATTATTAAGTAATTTAGGAGGAAAAAGAAATGACTAAATTTGATGCATTAGGAATGATTGAAACAAAGGGACTAGTAGGATCTATCGAGGCTGCAGACGCAATGGTAAAGGCAGCAAACGTTTACCTAATCGGTAAAGAATTTGTAGGCGGCGGACTTGTAACTGTAATGGTAAGAGGAGACGTTGGTGCAGTAAAAGCAGCAACAGATGCCGGCGCAGCAGCAGCACAGAGAGTTGGAGAATTAGTGTCTGTACACGTAATTCCAAGACCACACGCAGAAGTAGAAGAAATCATCCCTACAAAAAAGGGCGAAAAATAAGCACCTAAAAAATTAATGAAAAGTAACAAAACCACCCTGTCCATGAGACAGGGTGGTTTTGTGCTGCGGAGGGCGGGGCAAGAGGAGGAACAGGTCTCATCTAAACCAAAAGCAGAAGAATGGGGAAAGAAACAAAAAAATATAGATCTTAGTAAGATAGTATGATATACTACTTACGTTGTTTTTGTGATACAACGGAAGGAGAACAATATGGAGAGAAGAATAGGTACGGTATCAAGAGGGTTAAGAGCGCCCATCATCAGAGAAGGGGATAATCTGGAGCAAATCGTTACAGATGTAGTTCTCGATGCCGCAAAAGCCGGGGAATTTAATATAGAAGATAAAGACGTTGTTGCAATTACTGAGGCCATTGTTGCCCGTTCTCAGGGGAATTATGCGTCCAAAGAGCAGATTGCAGCAGATGTAAACAATAAATTAGGCGGAGAACATATTGGGGTAATTTTTCCGATTCTCAGCAGAAACCGATTTGCAATTTGCCTTCGTGGAATTGCAAGAGGTGCCAAAAAAGTAACCTTAATGCTAAGCTATCCAAGCGATGAAGTGGGAAATCACTTAATCGATATTGACCTAGTAGACAAGGCAGGAATCAATCCTTACAGCGATGTTCTTACTGAGGAGGCCTTTGAGGAGGCGTTTGGTAAATCAAGACATCCGTTTACGGGAATGGATTATGTAGCTTACTACAAGGAGCTTATTCAGGAAGAAGGGGCAGAAGTTGAAATTATCTTCAGCAACAACCCAAGAACCATTCTTAACTATACAAAGAATGTATTAACCTGTGACATTCACAGTAGAGAAAGAACCAAGAGAATCCTAAAGGAAGCAGGCGGAGAAGTGATTTTGGGTCTTGATGACCTTCTGACACAGAGCGTTGACGGAAGTGGGTTTAACACTAGCTACGGTCTTCTTGGTTCAAACAAAGCCACAGAAGACACCGTAAAGCTGTTCCCTAACGATTGCACTGACTTTGTAAACAAAATTCAGGAAAATGTGAAGAAAGCCTCCGGAAAAGAAATCGAAGTTATGGTTTACGGAGACGGCGCGTTTAAAGATCCGGTAGGAAAGATTTGGGAGCTTGCCGATCCGGTAGTTTCTCCTGGATACACCAAGGGTCTTGAAGGCACACCAAACGAAGTGAAGCTAAAATACCTAGCAGACAACGACTTTGCACACCTAAGCGGAGACGAGCTAAAATCAGCCATTACAGAATACATCAAGAACAAGGATGAAGACCTAGAAGGACAGATGGTTTCTCAGGGAACTACACCAAGAAGATTAACCGATTTAATCGGATCTCTTTGTGACCTAACCTCCGGAAGCGGAGACAAGGGAACGCCGATTGTCTACATTCAAGGATATTTTGACAACTATACCAAATAAGGATAGACGGAGAAGTTCGTAAGTACCGGGCTCCGCCTTGCCGGATTTAAGGATTCGGTAAGGTGGCCGGTACTTTTTGCTTAAAAAAAGGATTCGGTAGGGTGCGGTACTTTTTGCTTAGAGCAAAGTTTTTAAAAGGTATTGACAATGACAGAAAAATGAATAAAATAGTAGTTAGCACTCACAAAGTACGAGTGCTAATAAAGTGAAAAAATAATGAATATAAATGGAGGTATGAACATGAGCTTTGGAATCAAGCCTTTAGGCGACAGAGTAGTAATCAAGAGATTGGAAGCAGAAGAAAAGACAGCGAGCGGTATCGTTTTACCGGGTCAGGCAAAAGAGCAACCACAGATGGCGACAATTGTTGCAGTAGGACCGGGAACAGAAGAGGAAAAAATGGAACTGGAAGTAAACGACACAGTAATTTTTTCTCAGTATGCAGGAACTGCAGTGAAGTACAATGGCGAAGAATATACCATTCTGAACCAAAGAGATGTTTTGGCAAAGATAGAAAAATAGGAGGAATAATCAATGGCTAAGGAATTACATTACGGAGAAGACGCCAGAAAAAAATTAATGACTGGTGTAGATAAACTTGCAGATACAGTAAAAATCACATTAGGACCTAAAGGCAGAAACGTTCTTCTGGAAAAGAAGTTTGGCGCACCGCTAATCACCAACGACGGCGTGACCATTGCCAAGGAAATTGAGCTGGAAGATGCAGTAGAAAACATGGGTGCACAGCTTGTTAAGGAAGTAGCAACCAAGACCAATGATGTAGCCGGAGACGGTACAACAACAGCAACCTTGCTGGCACAGATCATGATCAAGGAAGGATTTAAAAACGTTGCGGCAGGTGCAAACCCAATGATTCTCAAGAGAGGAATTCAGGGAGCAGTAGATGCAGCGGTTGAACATATTAAGGCAAACGCAGTAACCGTAACCACAAAAGAAAACGTAGCACAAATTGCAGCAGTTTCTGCAGCAGATGAAGCAATCGGAAACCTTATTGCAGAAGCAATGGAAAAAGTAGGTAAGGATGGCGTAATCACAGTAGAAGAAAGCAAATCCATGGGAACAACCCTAGAAGTTGTTGAAGGAATGCAGTTTGACCGAGGCTACCTGTCTTCTTACATGGCAAGCGACATGGAAAAGATGGAAGCCCTTTTGGAAAATCCATACATCCTACTAACCGACAAGAAGATCTCCAACATTCAGGAACTTCTTCCACTGCTAGAACAGGTTGTACAGGCAGGTAGAAAGCTACTGATCATCGCAGAAGACATCGAAGGAGAAGCACTTGCTACATTAGTAGTAAACAAGCTAAGAGGAACCTTTGACTGCGTAGCAGTTAAGGCACCGGGCTTTGGTGAAAGAAGAAAGGCAATGATGGAAGACCTTGCTATCTTAACCGGCGGTACAGTAATTAGCGAAGAACTTGGCTATGACATCAAGGAAGCAACCTTGGATATGCTAGGACAGGCAGCAACCGTTAAGGTAGACAAAGAAAACACCGTTATCGTTGACGGAGCAGGAGACAAGGGCGATATCGATGCAAGAGTGGCGCAGATCAGAAAACAAATCGAAGAAACAAATTCTGAATTTGACCGAGAAAAGAGCCAAGAACGATTGGCAAAGCTTACCGGTGGCGTAGCGGTAATCAAGGTAGGTGCAGCAACAGAAACTGAGCTAAAAGAAAGAAAGCTAAGAATCGAAGACGCACTAAACGCAACCAAAGCAGGTGTTGAAGAAGGTATCGTACCGGGAGGCGGCGTAGCACTAGCAAACGCAATTCCGGCTGTAGCCAAATACATCAAAACCTTGGCAGGAGACGAAAAAACCGGTGCAATGATCATTCAAAGAGCACTAGAAGAGCCGGTTAGACAAATCGCAGAAAACGCAGGCTTTGAAGGCAGCGTAGTAGTAGCCAAGGTAATCGGTAGCGAAGCGGGAATCGGCTTCAACGCAGGAACTGAGCAGTACATGAACATGATCGAAGCAGGTATCGTAGACCCTGCCAAGGTAACACGTTCAGCACTACAAAACGCAGCCAGCGCATCCGCAATGCTGCTAACAACAGAAGCCGGCGTAGTAGACATCAAAACCGACGAACCGGCAATGCCTCCAATGGGCGGCATGGGCGGCGGAATGCCGGGAATGATGTAAGCCACCTAGAGCAAAATGCCCGGCATGGCCTAAACTATTTAGAGCGGAATGCCCGAAATAGTCTAAGCCGCTTAGAGTCGCAATGCGGACATGGACTAAGCACCTAGAGCATAATGCTTGACATGGCCTAAACTATTTAGAACAAAATACCCAGCATGGCCTAAACTATTTAGAACAGTAGCGATTTGCCCAAGGCAAATCGCCTCATCAATAGGAACGCCAAAGGACTCCAGTCTAACCACTGGGGTCCTTTGGCGTTGGGGCTTTAGAGGAAGCCATTTGCCAAAAACACAAAAAGCAAATGGCCTCAATTAATAGTTAAAATAGGGAGGCCTTTTGCCCTTGGCAAAAGCCTACTGATAAAGTTCAAGCCTAGACTAGAGCTAAACACGAGTCCGAGCCTAAGCCAAGTCCAGACCTAACCGCGAAAGTTAAGCCCAAGCCCGAGCCTAAGCCTAAGCCTAAGCCAAGTCCAGACCTAGCCGCGCAAGTTAAGCTCAACCCCAACCAAGTCCAAGTCCAAGAGCCCAAGCCCAAGCGGGTAAGGGCAGGAATTAGGCGTGATTAGGCAAGATAGTACTGGGATGGGCATGGATTGGGCAAGATCGTGCCGGGAGGGGTCGTGGCTGGGCAAGGCAGGATCGGGATGACCATGGTTAGGCAAAATAGTACTGGGATAGGCATGGATTGAGCAATATAGTACTGAACTGGAGTCCGAAGAAGAACGGATTTTTGT
>JAVWKI010000055.1:0-9998 GCA_036638575.1 Anaerovoracaceae bacterium
AAAATCACCCCTGAAAGTCCAAAGGCAGCCAGCAGTACAGCTCCCGTGATGAGCATGGTCAGCCATATCCTTGTACCGCCCGATTTTACATCTCCCTGCTCTGCACCGGTAGATGCAGCTGCGGTTTTCGTTAAGCCCGTTGTATCGGGGGTTTCTTCTGATGTGTTTTCCCTTTGGTTCGACCCTGTTGAGGTTTCCTCTGCTTGGTTTTTTGGGATAAGGACAGACTCAGATGGAGAACCCGAATTTGCAGCCTGCACAACCTGTATACCTGTGCCTAAATCCGTTCCTCCGCCCCGATTTCCCTCGTAGGGTTTCCCGGCTGTAACACCGCCTGTTCCGTCATAGCAAATAACATCCGAATACTGTTCTCCCTCCTCGGTTTGCCAGCCAAACACGAAGGAAATTGGCGGGTCACCCGGTTCCCAGAGTATATCATCTTCTCCACACCCTGAGGGATCCTTGCCCTTAAGCAGCCTGATTAATGCTTGTCCTTTTCCTTCTTCTATCCTATTGGGATGGCTGGCTACGGGTGTATACGTTTCCTGGTCTAGAGAATAATATAGCTGAGGCGTTATTTCTCCCCGGCAATAGTAATACAAAGACACAAGTGTCTCCGTTGAATATTCATAAAACTGTGTTTCTGAGAAGGTAATGTCCCGATCAAAAAATACCACCTCTGCCACTGGTGGAATAAGCTGTGTACCGCCCACAATCCGTCCATCAAGGCGGAATCGCTGGCGGTCTGCAATCTGGGATTCCACTGCTTCTGGATTCCATTCCACGAACATTTCACTTGAACTATCTTGCCCTCGGTAGTTATAATGGGCATAGATGGCTGACGGTAGACATTCGGCAAGTGTGCCTCCCTTTGGCACCATAATCTCTATATAAGGATAGGCGGTTGCAACCGGAAGCTCTGCATAATGAACCTCACCGTTAACCTTGGTACCGGCGCCCACACAAAGTGTTCCCCCTTCCTCTTGATAGATGGCACATCCACCTGACCTGTTTTCAACAGTAATTGCGGACATCTTCAACTGACCGGCTTTTGCGACCCGGAAGATTTCTCCATCTCCTGTGAATGTAAGGTTGGGACCCCCGGCAAAGTGGAGCTTCCCTTCCACGATTAGTTGATATGCCCCGGTGTCAACACACACATTGCCAGGCTCATTCATGCCTGAAAAGAACCGGCTGTATATAAAGTCTCCGGTGATGGCAATGTCCTGTGTGAGCCTTAAGTTTCCGCCTGCGCTTTTGTGATCCTTTAGCCAGGCTTCCATCTCTTCCCAGGTGGAAACATTCTCCCACTGTACGCTCACTTCCTCTATATCTTCTGCCTGAACAAGAATCATCGGGGAGCAGACGAGGAGTAACAATATGATGATGATTCGTGAGTATAGATGTCTCATGGATTTTCCTTTCCTACGAGGTGTTTTTATGAATTCTAGAAAATGGTTACAGAATCTATTGATTTTTGCGGTGCTCCTGCTTCTATCCGGCACCTTCTTTTCTGCACTCTATCTACTAGATAATAAGTATAATTCACCGGTGCCTGTTTCGCAAGAAGGGATTGTGCTTTTGGAGGAAAACAGTCTGTCTCAGGATGTCCCTGCCTATCTAGTGAACGGATGGCAGATTTATCCGGATCAGCTGCTGACCTCGGAGCAGCTTCCGGCGGCGGCTGCGCCTTCGTCTTCGTCTGTCAGCACCTATATTGGGCAGTTCCCCAATCTGTCTGCATTTCACCCAGACAGGGATGCTTATGGTACAGCAACCTATCGTCTTTTGCTTCACTATGATGGTGCACCTGCCACCTACAGCCTGTTTTTGCCAGAGCTCTATTCTGCCTGCAAGGTCTATGTGAACGGTACCTTGATTGGACAGACCGGAAGTGTATCCCCCTATGAGCCGCAGATTAAGGATCTGGTCTGCTCCTTTACGTTGACAGAAGAGACCGAACTGGTGGTACAAACCGCCAACTATACCCATTACTACAGCGGCATGATCTTCCCTCCTGTCCTTGGAAGTGCATCCTGCCTACATACCATGAACGCAGTCCGAATGGTTTTTTATGGATTCCTCTGCTTCGTTTCTCTTGCCATTGCGCTGTTTACTCTTCCCTTTTGGACGCAAAGAAGCTCCAGACATCATCGTCTTGCACTAAGCCTTGGTGTCCTTGTGCTTAGTTTTTGTGTGCGGATGTTGTACCCCTTTATTCATCTTCTTGGGTTTGGCCCTATCCGCCTGCTCTATACCATAGAGGATGCCGCTTCTATGCTGGGTATTTTGTGCATTTTGGTCATCGTCCTTCTCTATATGGGGATTCCCCTTTCCCATGGAAAGGGAGCGCTTCTTTGCCGCTGTGCTATTGCCATGCTCCTGATTGCCGTTATTGTTCCTCTGGCAGTACTCCCGGCAGTTCCTACCTATACCTTTGTATATGGCAAGATGATTTCCCTCTATAAACTACTGACTGCACTGCTACTGGTTTGTCTCACCTTTTATTCTGCATTGAGACAGGATTATCAGGCCAAATGGCTTCTTGGCGGGGTCACCGTCTATGGCACCAGTCTCTTTGCTGGCACACTTTTGATCAACCGGTATGAACCGGCATATACCGGCTGGATGGATGAATATGGCGTATTTGCACTGGTCATTTGTTTTAGTGTATTTATGTTTTTGAAAACCCGTTTTATCCTTGCAGAAAATGAGGCGCTTACGTTGCATTTACAAGAGGAAGTAGAGCGCAAAACGCAAGATATTGCCGGACTGATCAACGAGCGGCAGAGTTTTCTTTCTGAGTTCCTCCACGATCTGAAATCCCCTATGGCCTCCATCCTGACCTATGCCCAATTGATTCAGGAGAATCAGATTCTGTTGGATGAGGATACCGCCTCTTTGCTGACGGTTATCGAAGATAAGTGCAGCGAAGTAGCCGGACGGATTAAGACGATGCAGGATTTTACCGTGGAAAACAATCTGGAATTTTCTATGGAACCCCTTGATCTTTCTCTTCTTTTAGAAAAATTTCACCATGGCAATCAGCCCGATGTGGAGCTTGACGGCATTGATTTTCATTTTTCCAGCAGGTTCGCCAAGGGCGCCTGCTTGATTCTGGGCAATCGTGAGAAATTGCAACGCATGCTGGAGAATCTGGTTTACAATGCAGTGGCTGCCACCCCAGCGGATGGCAGTATATCTCTCTCCTTGGACAAGGAGGCAGCACATGCACGGATTACCGTTTCTGACACGGGCTGCGGCATGGCACCCGAGGTAGCTTCCCATGCGTTCGAGCGGTTTTATACCAACCGGCCGGGGGGAAAAGGACTGGGACTGTATATTGTGAAAACCATTGTAACTGAACACAAGGGAACCATTGATTTGCATTCTGTTCCCTTGGGAGGAACTACCTTTGTTGTACGCCTTCCGCTGTTAGAGAAGTGGTAATTCTTTTCACTGCTTTTATCGCTAAACCATAGAGAAGTGTGATCTAGTCACAGAAGGAGAGGGTGAGAACGGGTATACTTTGTCTCAAAAGGGAACTATAGGAGGTAAATGGAATGAAAACATTGATTATCGGTGGCGTTGCAGGTGGTGCAACGGCGGCAGCAAGGCTGAGAAGATTAGACGAAAAGATGGAGATCGTTATATTGGAGCGGGGTAGGTATATTTCTTATGCCAACTGCGGTCTTCCTTATTATATCGGGGATGTAATCAAGAACCGTGAAGCATTGCTTTTGCAGACACCGGAGGCCATGAAGGCAAAGTTTAATATTGATGTTCGTGTGGAGCATGAAGCCACGGCAATTGATCCGGAAAAAAAGATTGTTCGCGTAAAAACGAAAAATGGAGAGATTCAGGAAGCTTACGATCGGTTGATTATTGCAACGGGCTCTTCACCATTGAAACCCCCTATTCCAGGAATTGACGGGGAAGGGATTTATACCTTGTGGACGGTTCCGGATACCGATAAGATTCGTGGCATTGTAGATAAGGAACAGCCAAAACACGCAGCAGTAATCGGCGGTGGATTTATCGGTCTTGAAATGGCAGAGAATTTGGCAGAGAGAGGAATTCAGGTTAGTCTGATTGAAGCACAGAACCAAGTAATGGCACCCATAGATTTTGAGATGGCGCAGCTACTTCATGAGAATATGGATAGCAATGGCGTGAAGCTTTACCTAGGCGATGGGGTGCAGTCCTTTAGCAGAATGCCCGAAGGAAAGACAAAAATTTCCCTAAGCAGTGGAAAAGAAGTGCAGGTAGATATGGTCATTCTTTCTATTGGCGTAAGACCAAACAGTGAACTTGCAAAAGGGGCAGGCCTTGCACTAAATGGCAAGGGGGGAATTCAGGTCAATGACTATCTTGAAACCTCGGCACCGGACATTTACGCCGTAGGGGATGTGATTGAAATTGAAAATTTTGTAACCAAGGAGCCGGGAATGATTCCACTAGCCGGTCCGGCCAATAAGCAGGGAAGAATTGTGGCCAATAATATTTCCGGAAGGAAGGAGCGCTATGAGGGAACACTGGGTACTTCTGTAGCAAAGGTGTTTGACCTTACCGTTGCAGCGGTAGGCCTAAATGAAAAAACCCTAAAATCCATGGGTAAGAAAAAAGATGAAGATTATTATGTTGCGTTGATTAATCAAAAATCCCACGCAGGATATTATCCTCAGGCAACTCCACTGACTTTAAAAATGATTTTTGAAAAGGGTGGAAAAATCTTAGGTGCGCAGATTGTGGGACAAGAGGGCGTGGACAAGCGAATTGACACCATTGCAACAACCATGAGATTAAATGGAACAACCATGGACCTAGCCAAGCTGGAGCTGGCTTATGCTCCCCCATATTCATCAGCAAAGGATCCGGTAAATATGTTGGGCTTTGTTGCAGAAAACATCTTGACGGGTATGGTTTCTTTTGTTCAGTGGGAAGCGCTGCAAGAGGACGACTTTATTTTGGATATTACGGAAGAGGTAGAACGAATGGTCTTTGCTGTTCCCGGCTCTTATCACATTCCTTTGGGACAGCTAAGGCAAAGAGTAAATGAGCTTCCTAGAGACAAACGAATTGTGCTTTACTGTGCAATTGGCGTAAGATCCTACAATGGGGCAAGAATTTTGTCGGGATTAGGATTTTCCAATGTGGCAGTAGCCGCTGGAGGAACTGCTTTTTACAAATCCTATTACTATAAGCCGGAAGAACGAAAGGGTGAAGAGGAGAACATTTTGGAAGAGAAGAACATCAACGAGCAAGAAATAAAAATTCTGGATTGCTGTGGATTGCAGTGTCCCGGACCAATTATGAAGGTAAATGAAGCCCTAAAGAATATGTTGCCGGGAGAAACCATGCGTGTTTCTGCTACAGATATGGGCTTTGCTAAGGATGTGGAAAGCTGGTGCAAGAGAATGGGAAATACCTTTATGGGAAAAGAACGACAGGGAAAGGAAAATATTGTCACCATCAAAAAAGGGATGGAGGGTGCCTGCCCGCTAAGTGAACGACCGGTAGAGCCCTTGCCTCAGGGAAAAAGTATGATCGTCTTTGATGGGGATATGGATAAGGTTTTGGCTTCCTTTATTATTGCCAATGGTGCGGCGGCAATGGGTAGACCGGTAACCATGTTTTTCACCTTCTGGGGCTTAAATGCCTTGAGAAAGTCAGAAAAACAGAAAATCAAAAAACCATTAATTGAAAAAATGTTTGGTGCGATGATGCCACGAGGGGCAGGAAAATTAAAACTGTCCAATATGAATATGGGTGGAATGGGAACCAAGATGATGAAAAGTGTAATGAAGAGCAAGAATGTTTCTTCTCTTCCGGAGCTGATGGAGCAGGCCATGGCCAGCGGTGTGCGTTTGGTGGCTTGCACCATGTCCATGGATGTAATGGGCATTACAAAGGAAGAATTAATCGATGGGGTGGAATTTGCCGGAGTAGCCAGCTATCTTGCTGATGCAGAAGAATCCAATGTAAATCTGTTTATCTAAATTAAGGACATTAAGGAGTCGCGGTCAATGACCGTGACTTTTCCTCTTGAAAGGGAAACATAGCCTTCTTTGGAAAAGTATTGCAGCATTCGTGTAACAACCTCTCTGGCAGAGCCTAGATTTTTTGCGATCTGTTCATGGGTCATTTGGACAACCGGGCCTTCATCCAAAAGGAAGATGGCAAGGCGTTTATCCATACTCATGAAGAGGATTTGCTCCATGGCCCACATCACATCGGAAAATCGCTCCAAGGCGACCTTATACATAAAGTTTTCTACATAAATGTTTTCGTCGGCCAGGTGCTGGAAGGCTGCGGTATTGATTTGAATAATCTCTGCGGGGGTTTCGGCGTCAATGTGCACATCAAAGGTTACCGCCGACAAAATGCAGGAGGCAGAAAGCACACAAACATCGCCCTCCTTCATTCGGAACAAGGTGATTTCTCGTCCGTCCTCAGAGAGCATGTAGGTTCGCAAGGTTCCTTGCTGGATGAGCAAGATGCCGATACAATCATTTCCTCCCGAATGAACCTGCGCATCTTTGTCATATTTTGTAAGATGTGCGTTGGCAAGGAGAAAATCTTGCTGTTTTTTTGTTAATTTATCCCAAAAAGGGAGATACTCTTTTGTAATCTTCATGAATCTATTGTACAATGTTAACTGGACGGGTGCAACAGTAGATTCACCCCCGTCTAAAAGAAGGAAGGAGAAGAAGATGCTATTTGATTCACATTCACATATAAATCATGAAGGATTTACAGAAAAAGAACGACAAGCGCGGATTACAGAAATTGAGCAGGACACAGAGCTTGCCTATGTTATGGACATTGGTTGTGACCTAGCAACGTCTAAGCTGGCAGCAGAACACGGGGAAAAATACCCTTGGTGCTTTGCTACAGTTGGCTATCATCCCCACGATGCAAAAGAGATGGGCGATATGGAGCTACTGATGATCAAGGGATTAGCCCGCAAGGAAGGGGTAAAGGCCATCGGCGAGATCGGTCTTGATTTTCATTATGATCATTCCCCAAGAGAAGTACAAAAAGAATGCTTTCGTCAGCAGATTCAATTGGCAAATGAATTGAAAATGCCCATTGTCATTCATTCAAGAGAAGCAGATCAAGAAGTACTGGATATTTTGAAAGAAGAAGGTGCCTTTAGCGAGGAACGAAAAAGCTGGTTTCCAAAGCGAGCGGTTCCCGAAGGCTTTGCGGTAGCAGAAAACGATGCGCGGGTATTGCTTCATTGTTATTCGGGAAGCAAGGAACTGGCAGAGCAATATGTTCGTCTTGGGGGAACCATTAGCGTGGCCGGCCCATTGACCTACAAGAACAACAAAAAGACGGTGGGCGTTGTAGAGACGATTCCCGCAGAGTTTTTGCTGGTAGAAACCGATGCGCCGTTTTTGACCCCGGAACCATTGAGAGGCAAGCCCAACAAATCTTCTTATGTTGCCCACACGGTGCGGCGAATGGCAGCAATTAAAGGCATCGAATATGAAGAGATGGCGAAAAAAACCTGCGAAAATGCAAAGGTTTTTTATGGGATAGAGTAGGAGGCCCACAAGGTATGACAAAAGTAAATGATAAGGTGTTGGCAACCATTCGGAAGAATCGGTTGATTAATAAGGGAGATCATATTGTTCTAGGCTTATCGGGAGGACCGGATTCTGTTTGCCTTTTCTTCGTTTTGCTGGGTATTGCGGAGGAAATGGAATTGACCATAGAGGCGGTACACATCAACCACAAATTCCGACCGGGAGAAGCAGAGGCGGATCAGACCTATGTAGAGGAGCTGTGTAGGCAAAAAGGAATTCGTTGCTGGTCTTTCGTCGAAGATTGTAATCAGGTTGCGGCAGAATTTAATTTAGGACCAGAAGAAGCCGGGCGCAAGGTGCGTTATGATTCCTTTACCAAGGTGGCACTGGCCATTGCGGCAGAGGGAACCGCCAAGGACAAGATAAAAATCACCGTAGCACAAAACTTAAATGACCAGGCAGAAACCTTGTTGTTCCGCATATTGAGAGGAACAGGGACAGATGGACTTTCCGGTATTGAATATTTACGAAGAGACCGAAGCGGGTTTTTGATTATTCGTCCTTTGCTTGATGTAGAGCGAAAAGACATTGAAGCCTACTGCGAAGAGCGGCAGGTGAACCCTTGCAGAGACAAAACCAATGAAGAAAGTATTTACACGCGAAACAAGATTCGATTGGATTTACTGCCTTACCTAGAAAAAAACTTTAATGGGAATGTAAGGGAGGCATTAAATCGTCTCTGCCAGGTTTCCAGAGAGGATAAGGACTTCATTTGGCAGAGAGCAGTTCGTGCCTTTGAGGAACTGTTTATCAGTGAAACCGAAGGCATTTGTAGCCTAAACCGTGAGGGACTTAAGGCCTCTCACCCGGCAATCCGCCATCGGGTACTGATTAAGGCCTTTGAAAAAATCGGCCTGTACAAGGATATTAGCTATGCCCATCTTGAGGCGGCGGATAAGCTGATAGAGCGAGGCAAGACCCCGGCACAAATCGATTTTCCGGGAGGCTTCATCTTGCGTATTTCTTACGGCAAGGTGGAATGTTGCTCTTCGGGAAGCCCGGAGACACCGGTGGAAATGAAGCTGAAGGCGTCAATCCTTTACAAGGAAGATTACATGGAGCGAGAGGGAACGGCAATTTTCGACGTGGATAAGATGGCAGAGGTATATGATTTTGCCGGAGGACCACTTTCCCTTATTTTTGCTAGAACCAGGGAGCCGGGAGATTATATTAAGCTTTCTGTGGGAAGCAAAACCATTCAGGATTTGTTTGTCGATATGAAGGTACCAAAGGATCTTCGCGACACGATTTTTATGGCAGCCATAGGAAATGAAATTTTGTGGATCCCGGAGGGGGTAACCAAGGCGAGATTCAGCAATAATTTCAAAGTTACTGAGGAAACAAAAAAGGTCTTAATACTTGAAATGGATTGTGAGTTATGATAAACTTACAAAATATTATTTGTATCAAAGAACAAATTTGTTGCAAACCACAACAAAAAGGAGAAAAATAAATTGAAAAAACTATCTAGAAACATAGGAATTTATTTGATTATTTTTGGCTTAGTTTTGGCAATGGCATGGTTCTATAACAAAACACCAAAAGAAGAAATCAAAGATGTAGACTTCACTGAATTTGCCTTACATATTCAGAAGGAAGAAATGACAAAATTAACCGTAGACAACAACAAGATGGAAATGACGGGAACCTTGGCGGACAAGACTAAGGTAAAAACCGTGTACACCTTGGTGGATTACAGTCTCTTGTCGGAGACCTATTTAACCAAGCAGATTGCGGAGGACAAGATTGCAGTTACCGCAGAGGCACCAAAGGAAACCCCATGGTATATCTCTATGCTGCCTACCTTAGTGATGATTATTGTACTGGTTCTGTTCTGGTTTATGATCATGAATCAGCAAGGGGGCGGTGGCAAGGCGATGCAGTTTGGAAAGAGCAAAGCCAAGCTACAAAAAGAAAGTAATTTACGTAAGATTACCTTCAAGGATGTTGCAGGCCTGGACGAAGAAAAGGAAGAATTGGAAGAAGTGGTAGACTTCTTGAAGCACCCTAAGCGGTTTAACTCCTTGGGGGCAAGAATTCCAAAAGGTATCCTGCTTGTGGGGCCTCCGGGAACGGGTAAAACTTATATTTCCAAGGCAACTGCAGGGGAGGCGGGTGTACCGTTCTTCACCATCAGTGGTTCGGAATTTGTAGAAATGTTTGTGGGCGTAGGTGCTAGCCGAGTTCGTGATTTATTTGAGCAGGCGAAGAAAAATGCACCGTGTATTGTTTTTATTGATGAAATCGATGCGGTAGGTCGTAAGCGAGGCGCAGGACTTGGCGGCGGACATGATGAACGAGAACAAACCTTAAACCAGCTACTTGTAGAGATGGATGGATTTGGTGAGAACTCAGGAATTATTATCCTAGCGGCAACCAATAGACCAGACGTACTGGATCCGG
>JAVWKI010000056.1:0-364 GCA_036638575.1 Anaerovoracaceae bacterium
GTCATAATGTCAATCCCCAGCAGCTTTGCCGTTCCCATGGCCATATCTGAATAGCCGGAGAAATCACAATAAATTTGAATGGTAAACAGCAAGGTTGCCATACCAAAAGCAAAGCCCGAATAGCTTCCCAGATCGTTGTATACCATGTCCACATAATTAACTAGGTTGTCTGCAATAACTACCTTTTTCAAAAACCCTAGGGCGATTAACTTCAGTCCATAGGTTGCCTGTCCATAGTGAAATGGATGGGCTTTTCTAATTTGCGGAATCAAGGTCTTGCCTCGTTCTATAGGCCCTGCCAAGATCTGTGGAAAGAAGGAAATGAAGGTAGCGTAAACACCAAAATGCTTTTCTGCCTTAATGG
>JAVWKI010000056.1:374-7685 GCA_036638575.1 Anaerovoracaceae bacterium
CCGATAAACATCGATGACATAAGCCACCGTCTTGAAGGTATAGAAAGAAATTCCAATTGGCAGCATCAGCTTCAAGGTCATTGGATGAACATCCAGTGCCATGCGCTGAAGCAGCTCTGCCACTGCCCCATTGACAAAATTAAAATATTTAAAGAAGAATAGCAACAGCAATGCGGCCAATACCGCCACTCCGCAAATGGCCTTCTTCTTGCGTTTTTCCTCCGTACGTTCAAGCAACCTTGCACAGCCATAGGAAATCCCTGTGGTGAGCAAAAGCAGAACAACATAGTTTACATTCCAGCTCATATAGTAATAATAGCTGGATAAAAGCAATACCGTCCATCTATATTTCTGCGGAAGTATCCAAAAAAGGATGAATACGATAGGCAAAAAAACGGCAAAAGCAAATGAATTAAATAACACGATTTTTCCTCTCTTTTTCTAACTTAATGTGTGCAAGGGCAAGTGATAGTCCAATAGGAATCCAAGAGTATTCATATCCCAAGTAGGTACTTGGTGCAATGGAAGAAATCACAAAGGCCAAATCAATGGCAATGATCACGGCATATTCTCTGCGGTGGGTCGTTCTATAATTCTTCACCAAGCGGAAAAACAAATAGGCCAGCAAAGCAACGAAGGCAATAAAGACCACTATGCCATACTGAAACATGATCTCTAGCCAGAAACAGTGGGGATCCATAGCCAAATCATAGCCGTGCTTCATCTCCATATATCGATTATAGCTTTCCGGTCCAAGGCCCATTCCACCGGATTGGGTGAACAGATCCGTAAACCCTTCTTTGTAATTTTCCATTCGGGTAAAGGCCGAGCCTTTTTCCATTTTTGCACTGGCAAGCTGTGCGCTAACTACCGCAGTAAGCCCATCCTCTGAAACCGATCGGCCAAACATGGTGGCCACTGCAAAGGGAACCTCCACCCCCGGAATAAGCCAGTACACAATATAGACAAGGCCATAGAAGAGCTTCACAACAAACTCCTTAATCAGCGCAAAAGCGATTGCACTGATCAGCCAGATCTTCCAATTTTTTCTTCGGATCAATAAATACCCTACACCGGATATTCCCATTGCCAAGAGAGAAATCCACGCATCATCTTTGGAAATAATCAAAATCAAAAGAATCATTTCTAAGATATAGGCGCTGTTTCTCAAAATACTATTGCCTCGATGAGGGAAAAACAAAGGGAAAAACAAGGCAAGAAACGCACAAAGATCATTAACATTATAAAAAATCCCTGTAGCATCATAAGCAATTGCTCCGCCGTCATAATCCTTCCCCAAGGCCTTGATGAATTCCTCTATCACTGTGGGATTTGAAAATCTAGAGGTATAAAGGTGCCATCCAAAAACCAGTTCAACTAGGCAAAGAATGGTAATTCCTACAATAACGATCCGTAAAGTGGTGACCATTATAGAAAATCCACCTTTGATATTGCAGCTTTCATCAATACAAAAAATACAAAGCAACCCAAAGAAGATTCCAATCAATTCCTTGAGTCCTGGCATCATGAGACTGTATTCTGAAGTAAACAGAAGCACACCGCCCCAAAGTAGCCAAAATATAAACACCAGGGCGAGAGCCAGATGTGTCCGGGTATATTGCCGCGTCGCAATTCCCCTTCTCAGCCTTCTCACCACGAAATATACAAATATAATCGGTATAATCCCCCAAAAGAATGTAATGGTTACACCGAAGGGGCGAATCCCTCCCATAGGAAAAACCCCTAGAATCATCACTGCCGTAAGAATGGCAATAACGACTTTATCTCCTCTCGTACTCACTTCCTGTTCTTCGTTAATCAAACGCTACCCCTCCTTTTTGTTTAAATCAAAGCAAAGCCATCAACATGCTTGCATGATTGATGCGTGCCGATGATTGCATCAAAGCCACGAGGGCTTTCTATAAATAGTCCTTTAATTTGCTTCCCGGTGGCAAAAGGTTTTCTTCCAATTGTCGATACTTTTCTTTTGCAGCAACATCAATGTTATTGCGAAATACTTCTGCTCTGGAAAAATCTTCCTCATTATACCAAAAAGGATGGGTGAGTAAGTGAATTTTTTTGTGTTGTTTTGATGAAATTACTTCGTAGGCATCCTCCCTCCAGTTTCTAAAGCTGTCGGAAATATATTTATAACCGTTAAAAAAGTAATCGCTGTAGGAATTCACTAGGCCTTCAATGGCGAGGTTTGCCTGCAGCGTTTCCTTTGAAGGAACATGCATGGAAACACTGCGTACCGCTACGCCGATAATGGAGGAAAGAATGGCAGCCTCTCGCTGAATACTCTCTCTCACCACTTGCTCATCCCAAGCTTGTCCTTCCTTGATATATTTTTTTTCATCATAGTGTAGCCCAATATCATGGCCTAAGTCACAAATCTCCTGAATCAATGCAGCAGAGCCCTTAGAAGACACGTTATAAAAATCTGTAGAAAGAAGAATGAAGTAGGTTGCCTTCACCCCTTCTTGATGTTCAATCCGTGCAAAGGCTACCGCTTTTTCCAAGGAAGCATCCACATCATGGCGCAAAATAACCGCCTTTGGATGGACCTTTTCATTAAAATAGTCGGTAAATACATAGCCTTCTTCTTTTAGGGCTTCTATGAGCCTTGTGTATTCTCTGTAAGTAAACTCCATAGTTTATCTGTTTCTCCTCTGACTTCTATTCTCTAATTTTGCCCGGTACGCCAATGACGGTCTTGTTATCCGGAACATCCTTGAGTACAACGCTACCCATTCCTACCGTCACATTCTTGCCTAGACGAAGGTTATCCTTGATGATTCCCGAAGCAATATAGGAGCCTTCTCCCACCTCTGTGGAACCATAAACCAGACTGTTCGCAATCAAGGTGACGTTTTTGCCCAAATGTACATTGTGCGCCACATGGCACAAAATATCAATTTTGGTTCCTGTCTCAATTATCGTATCATCAATTGTGCCTCGGTCAATTTCCGTATTGGCACCAATCATCACCCGGTCGCCTATGGTTACTCCCCCATAGTGCTTGACCATTTCAAAGCTGCCATCCGCATTGACGCTATAGGCTAGACCTTCCTGTCCAATGATTACGTTGGTTTGAATATAACAATCTTTCCCGATGGTAACCTCATTTAAGATGGTTACATTGTTGGCAATCTGTGTGTTGTCTCCAATGGTAATTCGTCCATCCAAAACACAGTTTCTTCCAATGGTCACATTTTTCCCTAGGCTTACCTCTGGAGATAAATAGGTATTGGCACCAATGGGTTCGCGAACCAATTCCGTTCTTGGGAAAAATTGATCTAGGATTCTGAAGAAAATTCGCTTAGGATCCTGGGTTTGAATTAGGTTGGGAAAAGGAACGGTAAGATCTTCTCCCCCCACAACCAAGGCCATCTCCTTAGCCGGAATCTCTCCGCTAAAATATTCATCGCTACGAATCCAAGTAATGGTCTGTGGTTTATATTTTTTTAAGGAAGAAAATCCCTTAATTTCTACATTTTCATCTCCACGAAAGTCATAGTCAACGCCTTCTTTTGTCAAAAATTCTAAAATTTCTTTGATTTTCATTCTTTATTCCTCCTAAATTTGGCAAAAATACTCTTCATTAGGGAAAGGGTATCCATCAAAACATCTCTGAATACATAAGCGCAAACACTTGCCACCACAACCCAAACAATACACTTAATTCCAAAGCTCATGTTCATGGTAAAGATCAAAATGGCAAAGGTAACCAGCCCGGTAATGACAATTCTGGTAATTTTGTAATCACAAGGATAAACCTTCTGTGAGAAAACATAAGAAGCCAGTGTCATGAGAGAGTAGCTAAAGAAGGTGGTATAAGCTGCTGCCACCGCACCAAAGATAGGCACAAAAATTAGGTTTAAGATTAAGTTTGCTCCAGCACCAATCACGGTAGCCCATAGGGCATACATGGTCTTTTTGGCAAAGGAAATCCCATAGCCTACAATGGTATTGACCCCATAAGCAAGCTGCCCATATAAAATACTCGGCAACATTAAGTAAGAAATATAATATGCCGGGGAAGTCATTAGCTCCACAACTTCCTTCCCGAATAAGCCTCCGGTAAAGCATATGGCAAGAAGTACAATAAAAAATGCACTGAGTATTCTTGCGTATTGGGTATTGGCATTGTCGTCTCCCTTTTTATTAAAGGCAAACGAAGTATAAGCCATATAGACCGCATTGGAAATTACCGCAAGGACACTGGAAAATCTTGATGCGATTCCATAAAGTCCAACATCGCTGGTATCGCAAAACATCAGAATAACGTATCGATCCGATAGGTTCAATACCCAGGCCGCCAAAACGGTAGGGACCAAAGGAAGTGCGTACTTCATCATCTGATTTTTTAACGCCTTGTCGTAATGAGAAATCCCAATATGGGCCTTGCCCAAAAATAAGTAAAGCACCAGCTGTACAAGCTGCACAATGGCACTACTGATAATCAAGGAGAATGCTCCCCACTGGAGAATGGAAACAAAGACAATGTTTAATCCAATCATGCTCAGAGAGGCGATTACATTAATTAGGGCAAATACGCCCATTCGGTTTTCCATTCTTACCAACAAAGAAAACGGCAGTACCCAAAGGTTAAAGGAAACCGAAACCAAAGCAACAGCAACCAGTAAGCCATATTCATCGGATTTAAAGAAAAACTCTGCAATAGGTTTTGATCCTATCGCCACCAGCATAGGAACCACACTGGCAATCAGTAGGGTGAACCCGATGGTATTAAATACCTTCCGGCTATGGGCCTCGCTTCTATCATCATAAAAAAATGCACTAAATGCAGAGTCCAGTCCCATAACAAGCAAAGGAAAGATAAATGCTGCAATCGTCGTAATGGTATCGGAAACACCTAGGTCTTCCGGTGTCAGGTAGTGGGTATATAACGGTAATAAAAAGAAGTTAATCGCTTTTAAAATCATATTTGCACCCACTAAGATGACACTACCTTTTAAAAACTCTACAACCTTACTATCTTTGCTCAATAGGACTACCCTTCCCTTCATAAATATCTTTTAACAATCTGCCGTTCTTGACGTAGTCATGATATCCTTCTACATAAACTCTTCCGGCTTTTCCAAGGGTACTACGATAGTCCCCGTTTTCAATTAATTTTTTTAATTTGGCGCCTAAGGTTTCTGGAATGGCACTGACAATAGGCAAGTTCTCCGGGAAGGTTTTCCGCATATCATCGCTGATATAGGTAATCACCGGTTTCCCTAAGGCCATCGCCTCTATGGCAAATACGCCGTAGCTTCCTACAGAAATCTGGTCGATGACAATATCTGCAGTCTTGTAAATGGCAAACGCCTCTTGCTGTGTTTTGCCCTCTACTAGCTCTAGGGTAAATTCTGCATCTAACTGGTCAAGTACCTTTAATATGTTGTCCGTACCCTTACCACTTCTTAGGCTTGGTGCATGAACAATAATCGGATTTTCTTTTTCTGCTACAGGATACTCCGGCTCAAACTGATCCAGATCCACACGCAAAGGCACAATGTAAACAGGGACATCACACTTTGGCAGATGGGGAACCAATTCTTCGTCATGAAGAATAAATCCATCCGTATACTTTGGCAATTTCAATAGCTGCTTTGCTTGCTTTTCTCGGTCCTCCGGTCTTGGCTCATAGGTGTAGAAAATATCATAAATCTGCGACCTTAGCTCTGAACCATGAAACTCAAAAAACACTTTCTTTTTTAATTTTTTCAAAAACCAAAGGTCCTTATTTCTCGGCAATAAGGAGTGTCCCGAATGGAAGTGAAAAATATCATAAGTAAATGCGCACTGCAAAAAATTAAAGAATATTTTCAATCCATAGAGTGGATATAACCATTTCTTTTTCTTGTCTATCATCAAGCACTTGTCATAGGGATATTGGTTTGCCGATTCGGACCACAAAACAAGCGTTGCATCACAACCGTTTTCACGAAGTCCTTTGGTAGAGTAGATCGCCTGACCTGCCCTCTCCGTAATTCCATGCATGATTTTCACTTTATCTTTTTGTTCTTTATCCATTGATAATTTCCTTTACCGCGTCACAAATCATTGTAATTTCTTCTTTCGTCAAATATGGGTGCATTGGTAAGCTAAATACCGTTTTGCTTAGCTTTTCACATACCGGTAGCACTAAATCTTTATTCTCTGCCTTATATGCTGTAGATTGGTGTGCAGGAATTGGATAGTAAATCATTACAGGAATATCCTTTTTCTGTAAGCCTTCAATAATGGCGGTTCGCTGCTCTTCGCTCTTTGCCGTCAAGGTATACTGGGCCCAGCTAGAGGTGTAGCCTTCCGGAACCACCGGGGTCTTAATTACCCCTGCAAGCTGTCTTGAATATTCTGCTGCCACTTCATTTCTGGCAATTACTTCATCCGGAAAAATCTCCATCTTTGCATTGAGCACTACCGCCTGCATGGTGTCTAATCTGCTATTTAGTCCGATTCTTACATTGTCATACTTATCGCTTCCCTGTCCGTGAATATGAACAGAGTGAATTAATTCAGCAAGGGCATCGTCATTGGTAAAAATTGCTCCGCCGTCTCCGTAACAGCCAAGGGGTTTTGCCGGGAAGAAGGAAGTCGCTGCAACCTCTCCAAAGGATCCGGCCTTCTTTCCGTTAATTTCTCCACCAAAGCCCTGTGCCGCATCTTCTAGTAAGAATAGGTTATAGTCATCTGCAATTTTTTGGATGGCAAGGTGATCTGCCGGCTGTCCAAATAGATCTACTGCAATGATTCCTCTTGGTGTAAGCTTGCCCTCAGCAAGAGTTTTCTTAATGGTCTCTTCCAAAGAAGTCACATCTAGGTTAAAGGTGTCCACATTGGAGTCCACAAATACCGGTGTTCCTCCCGCTAAGGTTACACTCTCTGCCGAAGCAAAGAAGGTGAAAGAAGGAACAAAGATAGCATCTGTCTTGGTTAAGTTTTTGGCCATTAACGGCAAGGTTAATGCATCCGTTCCACTAGCGCAAGCAATTACATGCTTCACGCCGGTGTACTCTGCCAAGCGTTCTTCTAATTCCTTGATTTCCGGTCCCATGATAAATCGTTTGTGTTCATAGACCTTGTCCATTCCCGCTCTCACTTTGTCCTCAATTTGTTCAAATTGTTTATGTAAATCTATAAATTGCATAGCTTCCTCCCTTTATTTCAATCCTTATTTCAACTGCTTATCTGCTGCTTCTAGTATTCTAATCATTCGTATTGCCGCTTTTGCGTTGGTTGTTGATTCCTTATCCTCTACAATACACTGACGGAAATGCTCTAGACTGTTTCCTAGTG
>JAVWKI010000056.1:7695-9915 GCA_036638575.1 Anaerovoracaceae bacterium
TCCTAACTGAGGAATAATCGCATCACCAATTCTGGTTTTCACCACATACTCATCATACTCTAGGTTTTCCATTCCACTTTCAACATCAAATCCCTTGTCGTAAACGATCAGCTTATTGAGTACATCCACATCATCATAAACTAGCATCTTTTTGGTTCCCGCAATCAGGATCCTTCTCTCTTTAATGGGAGACAACCAACTAGCAGTAATGTTTGCCAAGAATTCATTGTATTTCAGCGTTAGGAAGGTAATGGATTCCTTCTTGGTATAAATCTTTTCGCCCATGGCATTTACCGCAATAGGCTCTGCCCCATTGGATAAATAGTCAATAATAGACAAGTCATGTACACTGAGATCCCACATAGAGCTTACATCATTTTTAATCTGTCCCAGGTTAATTCTAGAGCAGTCAAAGTAAAGAATCTCTCCCATAGAGCCACTGTCGATGATCTCCTTAATCTTCCGAATAATCGGGTGGTAAACCATAATGTGATCCACGTGAATCTTTAGCTTCATTTCCTGTGCAATTCTATCTAATTCTTCTGCATCGGCTAAATTGTCGGTAAAGGGTTTTTCTACATAAACGTGCTTTCCGGCAAGTAAGGCCTGCTTTGCCAAGGTGAAGTGTGCACTGGTCTCTACTGCAAGTGCAACGGCTTCAATTTCCGGATCGTCCAAAATCTGTTGAAACTCCGTAATATATTCTACTGCCTCTGCATAGACCTTGTTGGCCTTTTCCAGTCTATCTTCCTTCTTATCGCAAATGTATTTAAAGTTAAATTTTTTGTTGTTGTATAAATTTCTAGCTACGTTTGGTCCCCAATATCCGTAGCCCACTAATCCAATATTTGTCATCTTTTCCCTCCTATTCATTTCATTAAATCATCAATCACGCACTGGGCACGATCTTCCCACTTATTTTTCTTTGCAAACGCTTCCACATTGGCATAGAGTCTATCCTGTAAGTCCTTATCCTGATAAAACTGTTCCACCGCAAGGGCAATGTCCTCTGGGGTGTCGTTGCAGGTAATTCCTATTTTTTCTTTGTTGATTAATTTTTCGATTTCCACACAGTCTGTTGCAATCATCGGCAATCCATAGCCTACATACTCAAAGAGCTTAATGGGTATGGCAAGGTTCATAGACCGGGTCTTCTTAAAGGGAATGATGGCCAGATTGGCTCGTTCATAGATTTTGCGCAGCTCCTTGTCTCCGTGGGCATGATGCAAACTGAGCCAAGGTTTTCCCAAAAAGCGTTCCTCTATGTTTTGGGCATCGTCCTTGCTGGTAACCAGATTCAGGTGAACCTTTTCTTCCTCTCCGTTTAACCGGTCAAAGGCTGCAAGCAATAAATTCGCGCCGTAGGCCTCGCTTACCCCACCTACATAAATACATTCCGGTAGCTTTGGCCTCTGTTCATTTTGAACAATTGTACATCCCGGAGGCAAAAGGTCCATCTCCCTCAACCTTGATCCGTCAAAGAGAACCTTTACCGACTCACTGGGGAAATATACCTTATTGCAATAGCGTTCAAACCACCGCAAATCTCGCTTATGCATATGAATCAATACTTTTTTCTTTAATGTTCCCACTTCCCAATGCTCATGAAACTTCCAAAAAACATCCCGGTAAAACAAAGCGATAGGAATATTTTTTTTCGCCACCCGCTTGAGCAAGGTCAAATCAATCCGATTAAAAAATGGACCTGTAGGCGGCTCAATGTAACAAAGATCCGGTGTATGATCCGAAAGCCAGTCTAGCACCTCTTGTACACGCTGTTTCCTCAAGGCTCTCTTGTTTTGCTGACATTCAAGAAGCTTCACCTCATGGCCCAAGGCCTTAAAGGCGTCATACATCTTATGGGGCCGAACAGTAGATCCACTGCCGGCTTTATGAAAATCAATAAAGGTAATGTAAAGTATATTCATTGTCCATCCTTTTACTTTTCTTTTAATTTATCTTCGACCAATTCATAGCTTCTGCCGCAAGAACAAGTAAGGTTCTCCGGAAGAACCTGTCCGCACTCACAGACCCAACCAATCTGCTTCGCCGGAACGCCGGCCATCACTGCATAATCAGGAACATCCTTAGTGACTACAGCACCGGAAGCAATCAGCGCCCATTTGCCGATTACATTTCCGCAGACAATGGTTGCATTTGCCCCAATAGAGGCTCCGGTTCTCACCAAGGTCTTTAAATACGCTGAAGGTCCTCTAGAGT
>JAVWKI010000057.1:0-9467 GCA_036638575.1 Anaerovoracaceae bacterium
AGAGGACAGCACTTGGTTAACGTGTGCTTGATCTTCGGGTAGGATGAGGGCTTCGTAGTGGTGATCAAGGCGTTCTTGAATTTCTTCAGAGGAAAAGCCAAGAATTTCTGCAAACCCGCCACTGATAAAATCTATACGCTGCGGACCAAATTGTTGGTGCCGATGTAAGCCACCGGGAATGCTGTCAATGATGGTTTGCATTTCTTCCGGTGAAAGTAAGGTTTCTTGTGCTGTTCTCCTTGTTGTTTGGTTCAATTCCATAGTAGGTCCCCCTAAGTGCTAGTCTCTTTTTCTTTGATACAACGCTTCAAAATCATCGATAGGCATTGGCTTGTTAATCAGATACCCTTGCATAATATCGCAGTTGATCTGCTCTAGGGCAGTAAGCTGCTCATGTTGTTCTACACCCTCTGCAACGACTTCGATGGATTGTTTATGGCACATGGCAATAATGGATTGGGCAATGTCCAACATTCTTGGGTTGGTTAAAATCGGATCGATCATGCTTTTATCCATTTTTAAGGTAGAAAATGGAATGGCACCAAAAATAGATACATTAGAATATTTGGCACCAAAATCGTCAAGGCTCAGGCGGATGCCCGCATCAAAGAAGCGTTTGGCCACCAAAGTCAGGCTTTCGGTATCCAAATCTCCCAGGCTTTCAGTAATTTCGATTTCCAAGTATTTCTTATCTACGCCATAGCGTTGGCATACGCGATAAATTAGGTTTACCGCATCTGGCTCAAGCAAGGTAGAGCGAGAATAGTTGAGGGAAATCGGGAATAGTGTCTTTCCTTCCTCCTCCCATTTGGCAAGGCACTTCACCACCGTTTCTAGGACGAAATGGTCAATATGTCGAATTAGGCCAAGGTCCTCAAGCATAGGGATGAATTTTAGTGGAGGGATGATCTTTCCCTGTTCGTCTTGCATTCGAACCAATGCCTCTGCTCCGCAGATTGCACCGGTTTCAATATGCACCTTTGGTTGAAGATAAACCAAGGCCTGACCTTTTTCGATGGCAGACAGAAGCTGTTCCTCCATGGTGGTTTTGCGCTGGTGAGTATGGATGCCATGCAAGGAAATTTTTTCTCCTCGAGCAGCGAGCATCAAAACATTTGAATTAGAAATCATTCCATTGATGTCCAGAGCGGTTTCACTCCAGGTGTATCCGGTGGCAATAGAATAACCTTCCCGGTGCTCAAACTCGTTGGTCAGCTTGCTGGCACTTTGATAAAAGGTCTGGTGGGTAAGATCCTCAACAATGGCCAGAAGAATACTGTCCCCGTAGCGATAGACATTTTCACTTCCAAAATATTTTTTTAATCCGTCGGCGGTTTCTCTGAGAATTTGATCTCCTCGTTTGGTTCCAAACTGTGCATTTACACCGGCAAGGCCCATGATGTTTGCCATGAATACCCCCGCAGAGGAAAGTGCCTCCATATTGGTCTTGGCAATGAAGTCTGTCAGTGCACTTCTGGATCTTGCTCCACTGACCGTATCGGTTTGGCGCAAGATGCGTTCTTCTTCTAGCAGGGAAGTTTTTACCAACTCTCCGGCAATAATCTGTGAAACGGCACTGAGAACATGGTTTTCATCCTTTTCACGCTTAGGATTATCCACGCCAACAAAACCGAAAACTCGGTTATTTCTAAGCAATGGGCAGATAAATAGGCTGTAAATTCCTTGCGATTCAAGAATTTCCCGTTCAAAATCTCCGGCATGTGCCTGAGCAACACTATACATCATGAACATGTTTTGTGTGTCATAGGCACGTTGAAAGGAAGGAACATCCGCAAGGGGAACACGTTGCAGGTTTTCGATTTCCGCAGAAATCCCCTCGTTGCACCATTCGTAAGTATTTTGTAAGATTCCCGGTTCAGGAATATCTAAGATATAGGCTCTGTCCGCTTCAAAGTATCGGCCAAGAAGCTCCAAAATCTTGTCTAGCTGGCTGGAAGGAACCGTTGAAGTTGCAATCAGTTCCGCACACTTTCTAAAGATAAAGGAGTCGTGGTTGGATATCCCAGCACCAATATTGGAAACTGGGGTAACGGCAGAAAAGTTGACCAAATTTCTCGGTGGATCCTCTTGCTCCTCAATATGTCCGATTTGAAACGGTGCTAACTGCGTTGTGTGACGCATTGCTTCGCTGGCTGTTTCAAAGAGGAGGGAGAAGGAGGCCTGCACGTAACGACAAGCAGCTACACCTAGCTTAAAGAGTAAGCTTTGCTCTTGGGGAACGGTGAGAAAGTTTGGAGAACTCATGATCAGCATGAGCTGCTGCGCATAGGCATAAAACTGATCCGGAGAAGAAATTTTTGGACAAAAAATCAAAAATTGGTCCTGATCTCCTTCGCCAAGGATACCGCTATTTCCCAAAAAAAGGCTTAGCTTTCGGCAAAGAGCAGCCTGTAAAGGTGCCCGAGAGGAAGCCGCGAGGGAGTCAGGGCATTGCTGTAGATTGCTCACCTGCAAAACCATTAAACCACAATAGGAATGGCTGGCTTTGTTTTGATCGATGGCTAAGCTTGCCAATGCTTCGAGGGTTTCCTTTGTGTAGATACGTCCCTTATTTCGCTGCTCCTTTTTGGAAAGCTGCCGCTCTGCTTTTAGGGCTTCATCAATATCTCGAAGATAAGCAAAGAGATAGAGGTCACCGTTATATGGAGAAACCAAAAGGCGCCCATGATAGGCAGTCCAAAAAAGCCTTCCCGCAGAGTTGGAAATTCTGAAGGTGGAATAAACCCAAGGGTCTCCTTCTTCGTAGCGCTGGGTGAGGGCGTTTGAATTTAGCTGTTTGTATAAATCGGTTTGTTCGTGGGTTCCCGCATGTTCAAAAAGAATTTGTTTAAGATAATCATCATAACAAGCCTCCGGTGGGGATTGTGGAGCCCAAGAATTAGGCAAGACCCGCTCAACTGCATTTTTAGTAAGATTGACCTTTAGGGTAAAGACGAATTTCCCTTGAAGCAGCTCATAAAGCTGATCCTCTTGATCAAAGGTAAATTTAAGCATATCCCCCTGCTCTACGTCTTCGGAAAAACCAAGTGCAGCCAAAGGAGAACCGTGCTCATCAAAAATGGTTTTGTAATGAAGCCGGATTACATTATAGGCATTGTCTGCAAGACAAAGGCGAAGGAGACAGCTTCCGGAAGGAACTCCACTAAAAATATCTTCATAAAATTTGCGGTAAGCCTCCACCGAAGCAGGGTGAATTTTTCCCATAGCAATAACACTTTCCGGAAGGCCGGTAAATTCTAGCTCTGAAAACCCATGCTTTTGGGCAGCTGCTTTTGAACATCGCATGGTGCGAGTGGCAATATTTACCTCAAAGGATTCTATTGCACGGTGCTCAAAGAGAAACTCTGATTTCTGTTGTTCATATATCCCTTGCGCTTCTCGATTGAGGAGAGGGCGACTTTGATTTAATTCATTTTTAATGGGGACCAACTCCTTACTATACAGCACGTTGTAATATCTCATCATAATAAAATAGACAGCCTCTTTTTCCGCAAAAATCAGGGTCCGATGCTGTCTATTGTTGCAACCGGCTACCATGCGAAATGCGAAGGCCCTTGGCTTTGCGTGAGTAACCTTTCGATTACCTTGCCAAACGTACATATTAATAGGGTTATTATATCACTAGATTTTCAAATATTCAATCTATTGTGGACAAGATTTAGTTTTAATGTTCATTGAAAGGGGATGAAAATAGTATTATAATAGTGCTAAATATAGTGTATTCGTAGTATTGTAATTCATATCAAGAGAGAGAATCATGTTTCTTGTAGAAATAGAGGAGAAGTAAACGGATGGTATCAGGAGAAGAACTAAGGGAATTGCTGCTGCAAGGAGAGGAAGAACGAAAAAATAACAAGCTCCTGCATTTACTCAATAGTGTTCCCGGGGGAATTGGAATTTATCAGTGGGGAGAAAAAGGCTTTCGACAGATTTATTTAAATGATGGATTCTTTGAATTACTTGGAGATACCAGAGCCAATCGGGAAGCCAAAACAATGAAGGACCCGTTTCAAGGGGTACACCCGGAGGATCGTAAGCGGGTGGAGGCGGCCGTTAGAGAAGTGGCAGAGGGCAAAACCCACTTAGACTTAAATTATCGACTGAGAAGGGCAGACTGCGAATACATTTGGATGCGTTTTTTGGGTAGGGTCATCGCAGAAAAGGATGGAAACCGGTATATTTACGGTAGTTTTTTTGATGTTGATGATCAAACAAAGGCACAGGTTAGCTTAGAACAGAGCCAGAGAATGTTGGGTATTGCCATGAAAAGTGTAAAGCTGTCCTCCTGGACCTTTGATGTGAAGCGGCGATTGATTATTCAGGCGGAGCTGTCCAGGCAGCAAAATGGTCAGGACAAGGTGATTTACAATGTACCGGAAAGTATTCTTGAAGAAGGAATCGTACATCCGGGCAGTATACAGGATTTTCGAGAATTATTCCAGACGATGGTGAAGGAAGAGGAGGATACACAAGCCTCCTCCTTAGAAAAAGAGATCTGTTTTCGATCAAGGGGAGAGACCGGTTATCGATGGGAACGGGTAATTGTGACGCCTATTTTTGATGAAAATCATCAGCACATTCGTTCTGTGGGAACTTCCCTAGATATTACAAAGGAAAAGACGGCGGTACAACAATACAAAAATGAACTGCAGATGATTGACAAAGCCAATGCCGCCAACTTAATTACCAAAAGTAGGTACAACTTAACCAAGAACAACATGGAATTTATTGAATCAGGAGAGAAAAGCCAAGGGAAGCGACTGGGGGACAGCACTTATGACCGCTCTTTGGAACGGGTGATTCGTGTGGCGGTAGAGCCGGAAAAACAGGAGGAATTGCGTGCCGTATTCAATCGGGAAACCTTGATACACAAGTATCATGAGGGGAGTCGAGGGTTTTCTCTAGAATATCAACGGCATAGGGGAGAAGCTTCGGTGATTTGGGCAAGGACTGAGTGTAGGACCTTTGAAGAACCTTATTCCGGGGACATTATCTGCTTCTTTTATAGTTATGATATTTCTGAAAAGAAGTTTTCAGAAGAAATGATTAAGACTGTGGTGGATTTAGATTATGATTATTTGGCCAGAATTAACTGCTTGGAAAATACCTACACCCTTTATACGCAAAAGCAGAAATGTGCGGATATTTTGGTCCCCTTGCCCTACGATGAACGGATAGTACAGTATGCACGGAAATTTCTACCCCCGGAAGAGGTGGAAGCAAACATCCGGCAGATGTCCATTGAAAATTTAAAAGCACAACTGGAAACAGCACCCTCCTACTCCTTCTTTTGCAAGGTTGTGGGCAGAGATGGTAAGGTGCGGAGGAAAAAAATGCAAGCCTCCTATTTAAACCGTGCCAGTGAGCAGATACTCATGACCCGAATGGATATTACCGACCTGTATGAGCGGGAACAAAAACGTCTTTCGGAGCTTGGGGCTGCGATGGAACGAGTAGAGGAAGCCAATCGAGCAAAAACAGAATTTCTTTCTCGCATGAGCCATGATATTCGCACGCCGTTAAATGCAGTTTTGGGCTTGTCCGGACTAGGCAAGGAGAGTGGATCCCTAGAAGAGGCTCATGAATATCTAGAGAAGATAGAGCTATCCGGAGGATATTTGCTGAGCATTATCAATGAAGTTCTTAGCCTAAGCAAGATAGAGAGCAAGACCATGGAGCTTCACTTAAAGCCTATATCTGTTCCCCGGTTTATTCAAGATGTACTGGCAGTGGTTGCCCCTGCAGCCAAGGAGAAGGGTATATCCTTGGAGGTAAACAAGGAGAAGGTTCATTGCCTAAATCTTTTGCTGGACAAGGTTTATGTGCAGCAGGTACTGGTTAATCTTCTTTCTAACGCCATTAAATTTACTAACCCGGGAGGACGCGTTTGGCTGATTTTGGAGGAGGTTTCTCAAAAGGCGGGCTATGTGCAGAGCCGAGTGGTGGTAAAAGATACCGGAATTGGAATTAGCAAGGCGTTTTTTCCTAAGCTGTTTCAACCCTTTGAACAAGAAGGGGGTGCGGAGGATTTGCAGCGGCAAGGAACCGGGCTAGGGCTTTCTATTGTAAAAAGCTTGGTGGAATATATGGGTGGAACCATAAAGGTGGAAAGCCAGCTGGGAATTGGAAGCACGTTTACTGTAGATTGGGAATTTAAACAAGCAAATGAAGAGGAAGTAGAAGGCGGAAAAACAAAAAAAGGATGCTTCTTCCCGGAACAGGGGCTTGCAGGGAAGCGGATTTTGCTGGCAGAGGATCATCCGTTAAATACAGAAATTGCAAAAAAAATACTGGAGAAAAAAGGGATACAGGTAGATTGTGTAGTAAATGGAAAATTGGCGGTAGAACAGTTTTCTGCCTCTGCACCGGGGGACTATCACGGGATAATTTTGGATATTCGCATGCCCATAATGGATGGCTTAGAAGCAGCTAGGGGGATTCGTCGTCTAGGGCGAAAGGATGCCAAGCAGATCCCGATTATTGCCATGAGCGCCAACGCCTTTGAAGATGACGTGCAAAAATCTCTAAATGCAGGAATGGATGCACATCTTTCAAAACCGGTAGAGCCGGAAAAGCTATTTAAAACCCTAAGAACTTTGTTATAATCTGGACCGGGTGTCCGCCGGACCCTAAGGGGAGGGCAGATTTAGAAGGTCAATGGAATGAAAATTCATGGATAACATGGATTTTTATTTTTTTTGTGATAAAATTATCAATAATACACTGGTTAACGAGAAGTGGGGTGTGGAAGCCTCCCGGCAGAGAGGAGCTTGCAGCATGAAAAAAAGAAGTTTGGTTGTTGTGGGGATGACCTTGGTGACATCTTTATCTGTTTGTGCTTGTTCTCAAGGAGAACTAGATTTGAATTCGTTGGACTATACTGCCCTTTGCGCCAAGGCAAAGAGTGAGGGTGAGCTTGTTTCTTTGGCAATGCCCGATACCTGGGCCAATTGGGAGGAAACCTGGGATGATTTAACCGCCTTTTACGGAATCGTTCCTCAGGACAAGGATATGTGCTCCGAGGAGGAACTGAACGCGTTTAAACAAGGAGAAGGGGATATTTGTGATGTAGGCTACAGCTATGCAGAAAAAGCTGAGCGGGAGCAGCTCACCTTGGCCTATAAAACTTCTTATTGGAACGAGATTCCTACCTGGGCAAAGGATGATGACGGAGACTGGATCGTTTCTTATACAGGGGCCATGGCGTTTATGGTAAATGATAAGCTGCAAGATCCTCCGCGAACCTGGAAGGAAGTCCTAGCGGGACCGTATTCTGTGAGTATTTCCAATGTGTCCATTGCCTCACAGGGGCAGTATGCAATTTATGCAGCGGCTCTGGCCTTGGGAGGAACTGCCAAGGATCCCCAAGCGGGAATTTCTGCCTTCATGGATTTGGCCAAGGCGGGGAGGTTGAAGGTTACGCCAAACGGTAGGGATGGCGCCCTTGATTCTCAGGCGGATGTGATTATCCTTTGGGATTATTTGGCCTTTGGCTATCGGGAGAAGGCTAGGGAAAAAGCGGTAGCAAGAGACTATCATATTTTTATCCCTTCCGATGGATCGGTGACCATTGGTTATGCTTCCTTGATCAATAAAAAGGCAAAGAATCCTCATGGGGCGGCGCTTGCAAGAGAGTATATTCTCAGTGATGCGGGGCAAATTAATTTAGCAAGAGGGTATGCCATGCCGATTCGTTCTGTAGCACTGCCCGAGGACATCCTAAAGGATCGGGTACCGCAAGATGAATACACAGAGGAAATGATACAAAATGGTCTTGCCTTTGACGACAAAGCCAACCGAAAAATCATCAAGGGTTGGGAAGAGGAAATTGTACCGTTACTGCGAGCGGAAGGAGGTAGACCATGAGGAAATTCATTGTTGTTTCAATGCTACTGCTTTTCCTTGGGCTGTCCCTCTTTCCTACAGAGGCCCGAGGAGAAACCAAGCGGCTCAAGGTGGAATTAACTCAAGAGGAGCAAGAATTTATTCAGGAAAACCCAAAGGTAACCGTGACCTTTTCTCCGGATAATTATCCTTATTCCTCCTTTGAAGGGCGTCAGCCTGTAGGGATATTCCCGGAAATCGTATCGGCCATAGAATATGAAACCGGGCTGCAATTTGATGTTTTGCACTGCAAGGATTATGAAGATTATATCAAGGTGAAAACGTCAGGAGGGGCAGATTTAGTGTTTTCCACCAAGGTTAGTGAGGAAATGGCGGAGCAATGGGGATATTATACCAGCGAACCTTTTTTGGCCATTCCTTATTCAAAGCTGCGAATGCGAACAAAGCCTCCAAAAAATAATTTTGTAGGCGTATTAGAGCCACCATCTTTGGCTGCACAGCTGGCGAAAAAAATTATTATAAGGATACGATTCGTTACTATAAGAGCATTCAAGACAGTGTGGACGCACTAACGCGAGGGGAGTGTGCGGTTTGTATATTAAATAGTTATCAGGCACAGCACATTGCCAATGAGGATGCACGAAATCGACTGACCGTGTCGGGGGTTGCCAGTGAACCCTTTGATGTAGTGACCTTGGTGAACAAGGCTGCAGATCCTCGTCTACAAGCGATTATTGAAAAGACCATCAATGCACTGCGGGGAGAAGCTCTGGACAAAATTGTACTGAGAAATACCAGTGCATGGGAGAAGCCCGCATCCTTTGTTGCCATGGTCTATGCACAGCCCATTTATGGAATTGCCATTGTTGTTGTGGGTTTCATTTTACTTATCTTAATTGGGCTGCTCATTTTCCGCACGAAAAATGCCAAAAAATCAAAGCGGATACAAGAGGAGCTGGCGAGAGCAGTAGCCCAGGCGGAAGAAGCCTCCAAAGCCAAAAGTGATTTCTTGGCCAGAATGAGCCATGAGATTCGAACCCCGATGAACGCCATTATTGGATTCTCCAATTTGGGACAAGATGGGGTAGAGGATCCTGTTGCATCAAAAGAAAACTTTGCACAAATTTATACAGCGGGAAATTATTTGCTTGGACTGATCAACGATATTTTGGATATGAGCAGAATTGAAAGCGGAAAGGTTCAGCTACAAGAAGAGCGTGTAAGCACTTCTGATTTCTTGGAGCAACTGATGAAGATGATTCGACCTTTAGCTGAGGCAAAAAAGATCAATCTAGTTACAGATTTTTCTCAGGCAAAAAATCTCTGGGTGATGATGGATGCTATACATTCTAAGCAAATTTATGTTAACTTGTTGAGCAATGCCATTAAGTTTTCTCGTCCGGGCGGGACAGTGGAGTGGACCATTCAGGTAGAATTAAGAAAAGACGCAATAGCAGAAGTTGTTTGTACCATCAGAGACTATGGATGTGGAATGAGCGAGAGCTTTCAGGCGAAAATGTTTGAACCCTTTGAGCAAGAAGCAAATGAATATGCCGCCATGCAAAAGGGAACTGGACTTGGTCTTTCTGTGGTAAAGGAAA
>JAVWKI010000058.1:0-9406 GCA_036638575.1 Anaerovoracaceae bacterium
TAATCATTGCTGCTGATGTTCCTACTCCGCCTGCTCCAATAATAAGTACTTTCATCGTTTACCTCCACATTGTATATATCTTTTAATTTATGATACGTTATGGCTGTATATTATCAGAAATATTCTGAATATTCAATCACGGGTTTGCTATATATTAATACTATTTTGCTGTGTTTTTTTGTCTACCAAAATCAACTCCGCACTAAAGCCTTTCAGGGTTGATCTTAAGCTCAAGGTATCCGTAGCGGAAAAAGTACTAAATTCCACACTTGGAAGGGCCGTCCACTTCTTAATCATAATCTCCCTTGTTGGCACATGGTCATTCTTCTCTAGAAGCTGCTTAAAGGCCATAATGCTGTTCTCTCTAGATACCTTATATCTAGATACACTAAACTCTCCTGAAAGACCGGCACAACGAACCAAAAGCTCCATGCTTTCGTCATAAACACGAATTTGATCGTATACACTTTGTGTCTTGTCAATTTTCATCAAGGTGTTGCCCAGAGAATCGTTGAAGTTATAGACCAAAATACTCAGACTGCTAATTTCTCCTTGGTATTTTTCCTTGCTACTTACCACGTAATTGCTTCCCATGGCAATAATATTTTCCTCAAGGTTCTTCATTAAACAGTAAGGACCCGATACCGGTTTCATCACCGGTCGCTCCATAATGATGCTCAGTGGAGAATCCTCCGGTTCCTTGAACATTCCTTCCTCTTCGGAATCCAGGTCTACAATTACCGGTTTATTCTTCCTTGTTGCAACATAATCCTTATAGACGCCCTTCACCTGTTCGCGGATTGCCTCTTCGATTTCTGCCGGGGAGCATCGTCTTAGCTGTGCCGGACTTTCCCTACCACTAACCTTTCCCGTAAACTTCTTTCGGTATTCCAAAGGATGCATTCCAAACCAAGTTTCAAAATGCTTAATATAGTATCGCACTGCCGAAAAGCCTGCTTCCTCTGCAATGACGCCAATTTTTTTGTTTGTTCCCAGCAGTAGCTTCTCTGATTCTTCCACACGGATAAAGCTTAGCAGGTCCTGAAAGCTAAGCCCCGTAGACTCCTTGATTACATGGGAGAGATAATAAATGCTCAAATGCTCCCGCTCTGCAATTTCATTTAAGGTCAGTTTTCTGTAGAAGTTATCGTACATATAGTCTGTAATTCGATTTAGTCTGCCCGCAAGAATCTTATTGCCTTTTTTCTTTGTTTCGTTAACAAATTTACCGTCCTCCATTAAGAAGTATTGGAAATCTGCCTGCAAGCTGGCAATTAAATTGTGGGTACTTTCAATTACCTTATGTTCATAGCCATAGCCTTTTTGTAGAACCTCCATCATGATCTTTGCCAAAATCCCACGGAGCACATCAAGGCTCTCATCATCGTCATCTTCCATATCCGTAACAAAGAAATTGTTTTTTAGATTCTTGTAGTAGGTGGAAAAATAGGTCAGATCAAGCTGAACCATCATCACCAGGTTCTCTTCATCATCAATTCGATTAAAGCTGTGAATCTCTCTATCATTGAGAATAAAAATATCTCCCTGCTTCAGCTCATAGGAATAATATCCGTTTCTTAGCTTTACCTTCCCCTTCAAAATATATACCACTTCTAATTCATCATGAAAGTGTATCGGATATTCTTCTATTTCTGCAACGAGTATGTTAATCGGTAATTCGTCTTTGTACGTAATTTTTTCCTTTAACATTTCATAGCCCCTCCATTTTCTTATTTGTTTGTTTTTTCTTCTTCTTTGATTTATACCAGGTTATCCAAGGGTGTCTGTGAACAATTTTCCTCATAAATTCCTTGGTTTTTAGCCATTTATCTCTTTGGTCAATATTTATTCACATGGACTTATCCACAGAATTATATTTTTTTCCACAGGGAAATCTCCCTGTTAATTCAGCAAATTAGTATTTACTATTCCTCATTATATAACAATTTTGCTCTTTTGTGTTATAATATTTTTAAACTTAAAGGAGGTCTTTATGAAAACAAATAAACTTTACCAACAGGACGTATATTTAACCCAATGCACCGCCAAGGTTCTTTTGGCAGAACCAAGCCAAGGCGAAAAGACAAAGGGCTGCAAGGTAGTTTTAGATCAAACGATTTTTTTCCCTACCGGTGGTGGACAAAGCTGTGACCGTGGCACCATAAATGGGTATTCCGTAACCGATGTCTACGAAGATGGAGATCAGGTCATTCATTTGGTTGAGGGACAGCTTCAACCAGAAGATATCGTCACTTGTAGCTTAGACTGGGCCCATCGTTTTGATAATATGCAAAGGCACTGCGGGGAGCATATTTTGTCCGGAATGTTTTTTAGAGAATTTGGCGGCGTAAATCGCGGCTTTCATATGGGAGAAGAATACATGACGGTGGATATTTCCTTGGAGGCCATGGATGAATATCAAGAGCTTACCTTAGACATGTGCCTTCACGTGCAGGACTGCACCAACCAAGCGATTTGGCAAAACCTTCCTGTGACGGTTCGTCGATTTAATACCAGAGAGGAGGCTGAGGGACTTCCCCTTCGCAAGGCCCTTGCCATTGATGAGGAAATCTCCATTGTCTGCGTAGGAAGGGAAGAAAATCCTTCTGACTGTGTTGCTTGCTGTGGAACCCACCCGGCCACTTCCGGTCAGGTTGGCCTGTTGAAAATTTTTAAGGTGGAAAAAAACAAAGGAATGTACCGCGTTTATTTTGAGGCCGGAAAACGTGCTATGGAGGACTACAACCAAAAGCATCAATTGATTACAACCCTAGGCAACAAATACAGCGGTGGTGCTGCTGATTTAATGACCAAAATTTCCGCTGCCGAGGAACGAAATCGTGTAGTTCGAGAGCAATTCCATGTCCTAAGAAAGTCGGTAATTGATTCCCGCATTGCCCAGCTTAAGGAGGCTTATTCCGGGTTTTATGTTGCTGAATATTCCGATTTGGTCGTAGATGATGTGCTCCATATTGGTAGAGGCTTGCAGGAAGAAATTGACCACCTATTGGTGCTACTCCTTCCCAAAGAACACACGGCCCTACTCTTCTCTAACGGAAATGTAGACTGTGGAAAGTTGATAAAAGAAAACGCCTCTATTTACCAAGGGAAGGGTGGTGGAAACAAAACCTCTGCCAGAGGAATCTTTCCTACCGAGGATGCCCTCCGTACTTTTGTGGATCTACTGGAAAAACATTTGCGTTAGCTGCCCGATCATTTTCTGTATTTCGCCTGTCCGGCGTCTTCTGAATATTGACCGGATCAAAATAACCCGTCCTGGTCTTGACTGCTCAGTCAAGACCGGAACGGGTTATTTTTATTCATTCCCTTTAGTCTTCTGCCATTGGTTTAAGATCCGGGCTGATAATCAGTGTACAACCGGTTGCCGCCTGTACGTCTTCAACCGTGTAATCCGGATGGATTTCCTTTAACACAATGCCTTCCGGCGTAATTTCCATTACACCCATTTCTGTAATAATCAGGTCAACCACACCCAACGCAGTGTACGGAAGTGTACATTCTTCTAAGATTTTTGGTTTGCCTTTTTGTGTGTGTAGCATAGAAATAATTACCTTCTTTGCTCCAACGACAAGGTCCATGGCACCACCCATGCCGGCAACCATCTTGCCCGGCACAATCCAGTTGGCTAGGTTTCCGTGCTGGTCTACTTCCATTGCTCCAAGCACCGTTGCATCCACGTGCCCGCCTCTGATGATAGAAAAGCTCATGGCCGTGTCAAAAAAGTTTGCTTCCGGCGTATGGCGAACGAAGCAGCCTCCAGAGTTGATTACATCTACATGCTCTTCTCCTACCTTGCTTTCTTCCGAAAGTCCGGTGAACCCATTTTCGGAATGGATAACAATGTGAACGTCTTCTGGAATATAGTTTGCCACGAGTGTAGGTAACCCAATTCCTAGGTTTGCCACATCTCCGTCCTTAAATTCCTTTGCCGTCCTCCGTGCAATTCTTGCTTTTAGATCAGCCATGGCACTTCACCTCCTACAATTCTGTCTACAAAGATCCCCGGAACAACAAAGTCATCCGGATGGTTTTCTCCAATTTTAATGATTTTTTCTGATGCAATGATTACCTTGTCTGCAGCCATGGCCATTACCCCATTAAAGTTTTTGGTTGCTAGGTTGCATCTGAAGTTTCCAAAGTCATCACATTCTGAAGCTCTGCAAAGGGCAAAATCTGCACGCATAGGTTTTTCTAATAGGTATTCCTTGCCATCAATGGTCAACGTTTCCTTACCTTCTGCAACAATCGTACCTACTCCAGTCGGCGTAAGTACTCCGCCAAGACCTGCGCCCGCTGCTCTAATTTGCTCTGCCAAGGTTCCCTGTGGTACCAAGGTGCACTTTAATGTTCCATCATTCATGCCCTGTCCTACCAATGGGTTCATGCCTACATGAGAAGCGATTAGGTGATCTACCATGCCCGCTTCTAGTAATTTGCCTACTCCTCTTGCTGGTTTTCCATCCTTTGCAGGAAGTCCGCCATCATTGCAGATTACCGTTAAATGTTTTGGCCCTTTTTCGATTAATGCATCCATGAGGATTTCCGGGGAACCTGTCCCCAAAAATCCGCCAACCATGATTACTGCACCATCATTGATATCTGCAACAGCTTCTTTTGCTGTCATAATTTTTTTAATCATAATGCCAATCTCCTTTCTGTTTCCGTTACGCTCTGCCTCTCTTCACAATTTCCGTAAGAACGAAAGATGCTACATGCTCCGCATAAGTATGTGCACCAAAGCCCGCATCATAGCCTAGCTCCTGTGCTAGTTCGTGAGAAATCCTTGGACCTCCGCAAACCAAAATAACTTTATCTCTCATTCCTTCTGCTTCTAGAAGCTCCACCATGTTGGTTAAGTTCTGAATGTGAATGTCTTTTTGTGTAACCGTCTGAGAAACTAAGATTGCATCAGCATTTAATTCCTTTGCCTTTTCAATCAGTACTTCATTTGGTACCTGGCTACCCATGTTTATGGCCTCTACGCCTTTGAATCGTTCTAGTCCAAAGTGTCCATGGAAGCCCTTCATGTTCATGATTGCATCAATTCCTACAGTATGTGCGTCACTTCCTGTAGATGCACCAACAATCACCACATCTCGTTTAATGTTTTCTCGAATATATTCTGCACACTCCACTCTATCCATTACGTCGACTTCCACCTTTGTTACCTTGATGGTGGTGTAGTCAACGGTGTGCTGGCATTTACCATAAACAATGAAGAAGGTAAAGCCGCCGCCTTGATCCTTTGAAAAAACAACCTGTGGCTCATCTAAGCCCATTTTTTTTGCTAAAATCTTCGCTGCTTCGCTGCCTTCTTCTCCATAAGGAACAGGTAGCGTAAAGGCAACTTCTGTCATTCCGTCATTCATGGTATCGCCGTAAGGCTTTACTTTTGTTAAATCAACCTGAGCGGTTGCAGTCTTAATTTCAGTCATTATTTTGCACCTCCCAACATTAGTGGAATAAACGGATTGAAGTACTGGTCATCTTTTGTACAAACGCCTTCAAGTCCCTTTCCTCCATCTCTTGGTCTCTTTACTCCGCCAAACTTACCCTGTTCAATGGTAGTAAACAGTCCATCTTTTTCAATCTGTGCCAGAAGCTCATCTGCATCATGCAGTACCTTCTGTGCTCTCTTTTGCATAATGCCGTCTTCCTTGTAAAGCACTTCGTCCCCAATATCTCTTGCATTGTTGAAGATGTAGGAAGCGTTTTCGATAGAAAGATATCTGTCGTGCATATGTGGCGTATGGATTGCCTCTGTCGGCATACCCAGTAGCTGTAATGACTGTCCTGACCAAACCGCGATCAAGTTAAATAATGCATCCTGAATATGGCCCTTGAAAATATTTCCGGTCATAAACTTTGTTGGTGGCATGTATTTAAGCGGTGCATTAGGGAAGATTTCTCTTGCCATCAATGCCTGTGCAAGCTCATAAAGGAAGCCGTTTTCAATGTCCGGATCCATTTCAAAGGCATGTCCAAGACCCATTTGCTCTTCCTTGATGTTTGCAAGTACTGCAAATTGCTCATTGATAAACTGAGAAGCAAGTACAGTATGTGCTGAATCAAACGCATCATCTGTAGTTAAATAATTGTCTTCACCGGAGTTAAAAATCGTACCGCAGTAGCCGATAATTACTCTGGAGAAGAATTGGTCAATTAAGGTTCTCTGCATGTTGATGTCTCTGAACAGAATTCCATAAAGTGCATCGTTAAGCATTACATCCAGTCGCTCAAGTGCACCCATTGCTGCAATTTCTGCCATACACATTCCGGAAGAGTAGTTGCAAAGTCGGATGTATCTACCCACTTCTTCACCAACCTCGTCCAAAGCACTTCTCATAATTCTGAAGTTTTCCTGTGTTGCATAGGTTCCGCCAAAGCCTTCCGTTGTCGGTCCGTATGGAACATAGTCAAGTAAGCTCTGGGCAGTAGTTCTGATTACCGCAATAATGTCCGCACCCTGACGTGCAGCAGCCTTTGCCTGAATAACGTCCTCATAGATGTTGCCTGTAGCAACAATAACATAAAGATAAGGTTTTCTGCCTTCTCCAATGGTATTGAGATAATTATCTCTGGTCTCTGTCTGCTTTCTAATTTTCGCCAAAGCTTCCTGTACTACCGGCATAATTTTTTCTTCTGCTTCTTTGGCTGTAACTGTAGGAAGTTCTGTAATTTTTAGTTCGCCCAGTGACATCTTCTCTGCAATTTCTTGCGGAGAAAGGCCGGTCTGAATCATTGCATTACCAATCCAATAAGCCACGCCTCTAGAAAGACCGCCGGCTTCCTTAATTTGATCTACAACGATATTTGGAAGTGGTGTTTCCACATCATCTATGCCATCAATCCCTAGCAGTCTGAGTATGGTTCGTTCTGTACTTACTGTAGTGTGCTGGTCAATGAATTCCTGCATGCTATGTGCAATTCTTCCGGCACAAGAACGAGCGCTGTCAATTACTTTTGGATTAAGATTCAATTTACTATTCATCCGTAATCTCCTTTACTTTTTTAAATATTCTTTTGCTTTTCCAATAATTTCTTCGTTTATGCCAAGCATTTTGGCAATATTTAATGCGTCCTTTGGAATCACGCCAGTTCCTGCAATCGGAACCAAACGGTAATCCATGTATTTCGCAATAATATCTATGCGTTCTTTTCGATTTGCATATCGTATTTCTCTGCTTAGTTTTTCAAAATCCGCATTGGCCAGGCCTACAACCTGAATATTTCTTACGAACTTCGATTCTCCTATGGCATCGAAATGTGTGGTGATCAGTGTAATATACGCCCTGTCCTTCAGATAGTCAATTAAGCTTTTGGTCAGTGCCAAGCCTTCTTGTGGATTTGTTCCACTGGCAATTTCGTCCACCAGCAACAACGATCGATCCTTACTGTGGTCCAAAATTTCTTTTAGCTCTTCCATTTCACTGCCGAAACTGGAAAGTCCTCTCTCTAGCGATTGGCTATCGCCAATTAACATCTGAATGTAGTTTGAAAGTCCGACTTTTGCCCTCTTGCAAGGAACAAAGAACCCATATTGTGCAAGTAATGCCACCAGGCAGGCCAGCTTCAAGGAAACCGTTTTCCCCCCCATGTTTGCCCCCGTAATACAGGTTACCCCTCTTTGTAATTCCATGCTGATGGGTATATACGCTTTTCCTTTGCTTGAAAGAATATCGTAGGCTTGGATGTGATGCCCCTCTTCCACCTCAATCCCATGCTCCAATGAGATTTCCGGTCTCACACATTGATTTTCTAGTGCGTACCTTGCCTTTGCCAAGGTGAAATCCATGGCACCAATCCGGCTACAATTTTCAAGCAGGGCCTGGCTATAACTCCAAACTTCTTTGGAAAGCTGTGCCCTTATTCGTTCTTCTTCCTCTTCTAGTTTCCCATTAATCTCTTCAATCTTTTTTTTCTGTACATCACCTTGTTCTCCCAAAAACAAGGTAAAGGTTACGGACATGTAGTCTTGGTCCGACAACTCCAGTTCTTCTATGTTGCTTAACTTTTCTAGCTCCTCACCATCGGCTTTGGAGACAATATAGTCAAACTTCGGTGTAAGAACCACGTTGTATTTTTGTTTAATCTCTTCCCGTTTTTCTTTTTGCACCTTCCGTAGTGCCAGCTCTTCCTGTCGTTTTTCCCCTCTGAGGCAAATAAGCTTTTCCGAGAACTCCTCATAGAGATAAAACGTATTCAAGCGGTCATTTCGCGGGTCTAAGCGGTCAAGGAGGGGAGTGATATCCTCCAAAGTAAACTCAACCGGAAATCCCCATGGAATTTTTCGAACTAGGCCGGAAAGTGTTTCCATTTGTAACATTAAGCTTTTGAGTTCAAAGAGCTCTACCATAGAAAGTACATTATCCTTGCTCCGTTCTATGGTAAAGGAAATGTCCTTCATTCCATGGAGCACGTGTAAGGAAATTTGCTCTGCAAAATTTTCCTCACTTTTGATTAATCGTTCCATGGCTTGAATTCGATCAAACTCTTCTTCTAGCTTCTTTTCTTCCCCCGGGAAAAACGGTTGGTTTTCCTTTAGGGTTTTGATTCCAAAAGGAGTTTCAAGGTTCAGCTTTGCGACAACATAGTCCAGTCCCGCTTCTTTTCGTGTTTTTACATTTGCTAGCCTCTTCGCCACCTTGTACCTCCTATAGTCTTACATCGATTACCGGTATTTCCGGCATTGCTGCTTGCATTGCATCCCGAAGCTCCTCATGGTCAAAAGAGTATCCTCCGGGAGCAAATGGATTGACCGTAATCGCTGCAACATTGATATTTTTTAAAACAGTTAACTTTAATCCCTTTTTCGCCCATTGCTGCCAAGAGACAGCGTCCATGAAAATCTTGGTTGGGTCTTTTACCACAAAGGTTACCCCTTTGATTTTCTTCATTGAGATGTCTGCAATTACACTTTTGGTAAATGCGCCCGGAAGGTAAATGTACTTTACCTCTTCATCTATTGCCTCATCCAAGAATCTTCCACCGCCAAGGCCGGTTTTTAGGTCTGGCATGATGGTTTCCCCTTCTTTAATCAACAGGATCTTCTCCTGCTCCCTAAACTCTTCAATTCGGCTAAGGGCATTGGCATCCTTTAGTTCCGGTAAGCCGTAAATGTGGACAACATGCGCTGTCTGTTCTACCACCTTGTTCATCTTTCGTGATAAAACTGCACCGGTAGAGAGAATGATGCCGTCCGAGGTATCCGGGGCCGCAATGGATTTTCGATCAATGGCCCCGTCTATAATAATCATCTCTGCTCCCAGCTGTTCCATTTCCACGCACATCTTTTTTGTCTCTGCGGTTACAACAGGCCCTGCAATTTGCACATAGCCACTTTCTACTACCCTACACAAGAGGATTTCTCCCAGTGAGGTTCGAT
>JAVWKI010000059.1:0-9402 GCA_036638575.1 Anaerovoracaceae bacterium
AATTCCTTCCGTTAATTTTCCCGTTCTTTGATCTGCCTTCAAGACAATTTTTACTTGTGACCCTACCTTAATGTGGCTTCTGTTTCTTCCATCCATGCTGCATTTCCTTTCGTTCTGCCTATCTTGGCTGATTTATTCCACTTTGCTCAGCTTCCCGGTTAGGGAATCCATAATGAAACCTTCAATTTGTACATCTTTTGGAATTAGCGGATGGTTTTTTAGTACATTGACCGTATTGGCTGTGGATTCTTCCACACAGTCAAAGCCTCCAAGCCATTTTTGAAAATCAATGCCGCAGTATTTCAACAGTTCAATTTCACGTGGATCCACGCCTCGCGCCTCTAGCCGGTCTACTAAATTATCCGCATCCAAACCTTGAATACCACAATCGGTATGACCGATAATCATAATTTGATTTACCCCCAGCTCCATAATTGCGATGATCAAGCTTCTGACCACACTGCCAAAAGGATGGGCAATTACCCCTCCCGCATTTTTTATAATTTTGGCATCGCCATTTTTAATTCCCAATGCTGCCGGCAAAAGCTCTAGCAGCCGCGTATCCATGCAGGTAAGAATTGCCAGCTTCTTGTCCGGATACTTACTGGTTCGATATTTTTCATATTCCTTGTTCTCTACAAAGGCTTTGTTGTATTCAATAATACCTTCTATCATCTTTCCCCTACTTTCTTTTCTCTGTTTTATTCTGTTAAATTCTATCTTTGCTATTTTAACACACTTTCATGAATTTTTTATAAAAAAAAGTGAGATCGTCTTGGTTATAGACGATCTCACCTTTTGATTTTATTGGATTTTTAATGCTTCCTACTTGCTCTTGATTACTGCCTGTGCTGCTGCAAGTCTTGCAATTGGTACTCTAAATGGTGAGCAGGATACATAGTCTAGTCCAATTTTGTGACAATATTCCACAGTTTTTGGATCTCCACCATGTTCTCCACAAATCCCTAGCTTAATGTTTGGTCTAGTAGCTCTACCCTTGGCAACTGCCATTTCTACAAGCTGACCAACACCTGCTTGGTCTAATGTCTGGAACGGATCTTCTTCAAAGATTCCCTTGTCCATGTATTCCTTAATGATCTTGCCTGTGTCATCACGGCTGAATCCAAAGGTCATCTGGGTTAGGTCATTGGTTCCAAAGGAGAAGAATTCTGCTTCTCTCGCAACCTGATCTGCTGTAAGTGCTGCTCTTGGAATCTCGATCATTGTTCCAACTTTGTATTCAACAGAAAGTCCTTCTCTTGCAAATACGGTTTCAATGGTTTCTACCACTGTCTTCTTTACATCTGCAAGCTCTGATTCTAGGCCTACTAGTGGAATCATGATTTCTGGAATGATTTCCATCCCTTTTTCTCTCTTTAACTCTAGTGCTGCCATGATAATTGCTTCTGCTTGCATCTGTGCGATTTCAGGATATGTAACCGCAAGTCTACAACCTCTGTGTCCCAGCATTGGGTTAAACTCGCTTAATTCCTCTGCTGTTTTGGTTAATTTATCATAAGATAAATTAAATTGATCTGCTAGATCCTTGATTTCTTCTGCTGTATGTGGAATAAACTCATGTAGCGGCGGATCCAGTAGTCTGATGGTTACCGGTCTATCCTCCATTACCTCATAGATTCCCTTAAAGTCTGCTTTCTGGAATGGTAAAAGCAATGCCAGTGCTTCTTTTCGCTCTTCTACAGAATCTGCTAAGATCATTCTTCTTACTGCTGCGATTCTATCTTCTGCAAAGAACATGTGCTCTGTTCTGCAAAGGCCAATTCCTTCTGCACCAAAATCTACTGCCTGCTGCGCATCTCTAGGGTTATCCGCATTGGTTCTTACCTTCAAGGTTCTGATTTCGTCAGCCCACTTCATGATCATACCAAAATCTCCGGATAGCTCTGGAGCCATTGTTTTGATTTCTCCCTTATAGACTTCCCCTACCGTTCCGTCTAAAGAGATATAGTCTCCTTCGTTAAATACGTCATTGCCAATAGTAAGCTTCTTTACTGATTCTTCTACTTTGATTTCTGAACAGCCAGATACGCAACACTTACCCATACCTCTTGCAACTACTGCCGCATGAGAAGTCATTCCACCTCTTGCCGTCAAAATTCCTTCTGCAACAACCATACCGGCCAAGTCTTCCGGTGAAGTTTCCAGACGAACCAAAATCGTTTTTTCTCCATTTTCTGAAGCCGCTACTGCATCTGCTGCATTGAAATAAATCTTGCCTGATGCTGCCCCCGGTGAAGCCGGAAGGCCCTTTGCCAAAGCAACAGCAGCCTTTAATGCTTCATTATCAAATTTAGGGTGAAGCAGCTGATCAATCTGTGCCGGCTCAAGTCTTGTTACTGCAGTTTCCTTGTTGATCAAGCCTTCTTTTTCCATATCTACTGCGATCTTTACTGCTGCCGGTGCAGTTCTTTTGCCGTTTCTGGTCTGTAACATGTAAAGCTTATTTCGTTCAACGGTAAACTCCATGTCCTGCATGTCCTGGTAGTGCTTCTCTAGTAGATCTGCAATTCTAGTGAATTCCTGATAAACCTCTGGGAACGCATCTGCCATTTCCTTAATCGGCTGAGGGGTTCTGATTCCCGCAACAACGTCTTCTCCCTGGGCATTAACCAAAAATTCTCCAAAGATTTCATTGGTACCGTCTGCCGGACTTCTGGTAAAGGCTACACCCGTACCGGAAGTATCTCCCATGTTACCAAATACCATGGACTGTACGTTTACTGCAGTTCCTAGGTTCCCCGGAATATTGTTTAACTTTCTGTAAAGGATTGCTCTTTCGTTATTCCATGAACGGAATACCGCCATGATCGCTTCCATCAGCTGATCTTTTGGCTCTTGAGGAAACTCTCTGTTCATCTCTTTCTTAACCAAAGCTTTGTAATCCTTGATGATTGCCTGTAAGTCTTCTGTTGTTAAATCAACGTCAAATTTACAATTTTTTTCTTCTTTTTTTGCATCAAAGATTTCGTCAAACTTTGTTTTTGGGATCTCCATTACCACGTCACCGAACATTTGAATAAATCTTCTGTAACTGTCGTAAGCAAACCTATCATTTTCTGTAAGCTTCGCCATACCTACAACGGTATGATCATTTAATCCAAGATTGAGGATGGTGTCCATCATTCCCGGCATAGAAAACACTGCACCGGATCTTACGGATACTAGCAATGGGTTTTCCACGCTTCCAAATTCTTTTCCCGTAACCTTCTCAAGGTCTGCAAGTTTCTCAAAGATATCATTGATAATGTCTTCGCCGATCTTTTTACCTTCGTCATAATATCTGTTGCAGGCCCCTGTAGTCACCGTAAACCCGAAAGGTACCGGCAACCCAATCTTTGTCATTTCTGCTAAGTTTGCGCCTTTTCCGCCCAAAAGATTGCGCATATCTTTTGAACCCTCGTTGAATGAGTAAACAAATTTTTCCATGCCCATCAGCTCTCCTTAAAATTTTAGCTTTTCTTCGATATAACTTCTTACATCTGCAATCGGTAGTCTAACCTGCTCCATGGTGTCTCTGTCACGAATAGTAACACAACCATCCGTTTCCGTATCGAAGTCAACGCAAATACAAAACGGCGTTCCGATTTCATCTTCTCTTCTGTATCGTTTACCAATTGAACCGGATGTATCATAGTCAACCATGAAGTACTTGCTCAGTTCCTCATGGATAGGCTCAGCAACATGTGATAACTTTTTGGCCAAAGGAAGCACTGCTGCCTTAAATGGAGCAATAGCAGGATGGAATCTCATTACCACTCGCTTGTCTTCCTTGCCCTTGTCATCGGTTAAAATTTCTTCGTCATAGGCTTCCACTAGGAAGGCCAAGGCGACTCTATCTGCACCAAGAGACGGTTCGATACAATATGGTACATATCGTTCTCCCGTTTCTGAGTCTACGTATTCCATCTTCTGACCTGAGTGTTCAATATGCTGTTTTAGGTCGAAGTCTGTTCTATCCGCAATGCCCCAAAGCTCACCCCAACCAAATGGGAATAGGTATTCAATGTCAGTGGTTGCATTACTGTAGTGAGAAAGCTCCTCTTCACCATGGTCACGAAGCTTAATGTGTTCATCCTTCATGCCCAAAGACTTGAGGAAGTTTACACAGTAGTCTTTCCAGTATTTGTGCCATTCTAAGTCCGTTCCCGGCTTACAGAAAAATTCAAGCTCCATCTGCTCAAACTCTCTGGTTCTAAAGGTGAAGTTTCCCGGTGTGATTTCGTTTCTGAAGGATTTACCTACCTGCGCGATACCAAACGGGATCTTCTTTCTTGAAGTTCTCTGCACGTTATTGAAGTTCACAAAGATACCCTGTGCAGTTTCCGGTCTTAGGAAAATTTCTGCTTGAGAATCCTCTGTAACCCCCTGGAAGGTTTTGAACATCAAGTTAAATTGACGAATTCCAGTGAAGTTCTTTTTTCCACATTCCGGACAGCATACCTCTTGTTCAACCAAATAGCTTTCTAGCTTTTCTTTTGGCCATCCATCTACGCTTTCTGCAGGTGCTCCGGCTTCTTGCATGTGATCTTCAATGAGCTTATCTGCTCTGAATCTTGCCTTACACTCTTTACAGTCGATTAGCGGATCCGCAAAGCCACCTACGTGTCCTGATGCTTCCCAAGTTTTTGGGTTCATCAAAATTGCTGCATCTAGTCCCACGTTGTACTTTGATTCTTGTACAAATTTCTTCCACCATGCTTTTTTTAGGTTGTTCTTAAACTCAACGCCCAAAGGACCATAATCCCAAGTATTGGCAAGACCGCCGTAAATATCTGAACCGGGATATACAAATCCTCTGTTTTTCGCTAATCCTACGATTTTTTCCATTGTCACTGAATTACTCATTATCTGTTTTTTCCTCTTCTTCCTCGTCTGCTACAAAGTCCTTTGCAAACTCTTCTTTGCCGTCTTTGTCCTCTTTGTGTATCTTACTTTTAATTGCCTCTGTGGTCCGCTCAAAGGTGTCCTCAGCCTTATCCTTTACTTTTTCGTAGGCTTCGCTGTTTTTTACCTTGTCATAGACTTCGCTGCTTTTTTGTTTTGCTACATCGGCAAACTCTGTTCCTTTTTCTACGGCCTTACCCATAGCTTCATTGGCTCTGTCGCTAACATCGATGATGGTTCCATCTGTCTTAACCACTTCAACCACACACTTAAATCCAAAGGATGCAATCACTCCGGCTAGCACGCCCCAAGGAGCAATAACCGTAGCCACAAGTCCAGCGTTTACCGGTAAATTTAGTAGGATTTCTCCATCCTTTTTCTTTACCATAATCTTTGAAACGTTGCCCTTTTGTACCAGATCCTTTACCGCATCTACAACGGCACTACCTTGCTCTCCAAAGGTTTTTTTGCTGCTGTTGTCAATGCTTTCTTCAATGTTAATGATGGCATCTACAACACTGCCGTCTGCTGCTTCAAGTGCTTCTTTTGCTTCTTTATAGCTTACTCCGGTTCTGTCTTTCACCAGTTCGATTTTCTCTAAGGTAATTTCCATTTCTTCCTCCATTTCCATCGGTGGCATTCTTTTCTCTCCATTCACGCAAGGGGCAACAACCCCTGTTGTCTCTGGCTGAATTTTCAATTTGCCTGTCCGTACAATGATTTTACTTTAATTTTATTCTTGATTCCCTGTGCAAAACTGCGTCAAGCAACGTTCGCTCTTCAATGTGCCAAGATCTAAATAATATGCAGCATAGTGCCGAATCATCGGCCATATCTGCTGTAAAATTTCCTCGTTCAGCGCTAATTTTTCAAGGCTTCTAAGGGGATTCATCAGAAAATATTCCAATATGTTTAATATATCAGAATTAACTGGATAAATCAATGAATCGTCTGTATATTTTTTCAGCTGCGGATAGCATTTTTTACATACCGCGCCTCCGTCTTTTATGCTAAAAAATCCACGTTCTTCCGTACTATTGCAAAGAACGCATTGGCTCAGCTGCGGGGTATAACCCAGCTCCTTTAAGGCCTTAACCTCATAGGCAAGAAGTAGGGTTTCGTGTTTGCTCTTTCTCCGTTCCATCTCCGCTAAAAAATCAATGGTTAAGTTAAAGAGTCTGGGCGCAGGCTGTAGCTCCTGCAGTATTTTTTCCGTAAACTCAAGGCCGTAGGAAGCACACATATACTTGCCCACTTCCTCTCCTAGGTGATAAAAGCTCTTAATTGCCTGTGCTCCGTTAATGTTAAAAAAATCATTTTTTTTAAATAGCTCATATCGACCATGGGTAAAGGGACGCATAGCTAGTGCTGATTTTCCCTTGCCTTTTTCGTTAATGCTGCTTCCCGCGCTGATTTTCCCGAATTTTTTTGAAAACAAAAGCACCATTCTTCTTCCACCGACAATCTTTGTTTGTTTTAAAATGATTCCTTCTGTTTCCGTATACATTATTTTTCCCTATATCCAAAGTTGCTGAGGGCAAAATCGCTGTCCCTCCAGTTTTCTTTCACCTTTACCCAAAGCTGCAAGAAGACCTTACAACCTAGCAATGCTTCCATTTCTTCTCTTGCACTTTTGCCAATGCCCTTAAGCTTTCGCCCTTCCTTGCCAATGATGATTCCCTTGTGAGATTTTCGTTCACAATAAATCACCACGCCAATTCTTGTCAGGTTTGCCTCTTCCTTGTAGGACTCAATTTCGATGGCAATCCCATGAGGAACCTCTTCATCTAGATACATCAGGGTTTTTTCTCTAACGATTTCGCTGACGATAAATCGTTCCGGATGATCCGTAACCATGTCTGCAGGGAAATACATCGGCCCATCTTCCATAATTCCTTTTGTGGCTTTGATCACATCGCTAATATTGGTGTTTTCTTTTGCAGAAATCCCAAAGATGTTATCAAAAATACCCAGTTGATTGTATTCTTCAAAAATCTCTAAGTATTTTTCCGGCCCTAATTTATCAATCTTATTGATCACCAAAAACTTTGGCGTGTCTACTTCCTTAAGCATGTCCAGAATGTATTTGTCTCCCGGTCCTGCAGAAAGGGTGTCATCCACTAAAAATAAAATCCCATCTACTTCATCAAAGGTTTTTATGGCACTTTCCGTCATATATGAACCTAGCTTGGTTCTAGGCTTATGAATTCCCGGCGTGTCAATAAATACCATCTGAACTTCCTCATCGGTATAAATCCCCCTGATGGTGTTTCTCGTGGTTTGAGGCTTGTCCGTTGCGATTGCAATTTTTTCTCCCAAAATCGCATTGAGTAATGTTGATTTGCCAACATTCGGTCTCCCGATAATTCCTATAAATCCGCTTCTCAAAGTGTAAATCCTTTCGGTAATAATGTGGTTAACGTTTCTATTTCCAGGTGATCCTCGTCTTCTCCCGTAATCACCTTTATCTCTGGTGCAAACTCGTACAAAAACTGCCTACAAATTCCGCAAGGCCAAGCAATTCCATCGTTTCCACAGATGGCGATGGCTTCAAAATTTCGTTCCCCTTGGCTAATGGCCTTACTTAAGGCAACCTGCTCTGCACAAATTCCTGCGGGGAAGGAAGAATTTTCAATATTTACCCCAGTATACATTACGCCTTCTTTTGTCAATACTGCTGCACCTACCTTGAAGTTTGAATAAGGTGCGTAAGCCAATTCTCTTACTGCCTCTGCTTGTAAATACAGTTCTCTATACATGTTTTCCCCCTACCTTTCTAATCCAATCATTTTCATGATCTCTTCCTCTGCCTGTCGCATCTCTTGTTTTTCCTCTTCCTCCATATGGTCGTAGCCTAGAAGATGAAAAATACTATGGGTAAAGAGGTAAACCAGCTCTCGCTCTACACTGTGTCCAAAGTCCTCTGCTTGCAATATTGCTTGCTCTGTGCAAATTACTACATCCCCCATGGAGACCTGCCCCTGTGAAGGGATTTCCTCAGGATAAGCAAACTGGGGAAAGGAGAGAACATCGGTAGACTTATCTACCTGACGATAGGTTCGATTCAGTTCTCGAATTTCTTCCCTGTCCACAAAGGTTACACTCACTTCAACGTGTTCATTGCTCACCCCTTCCCTGGCCAAGGCTAGTTCTGCAGCTTGCTGCATTGGCTTGGTCACGGCTTGTGCAGGGATTGTTTCTCCACTGTAAACTAATTCCATTCCTCTACCTCCGGATGTTCTTTGTAGAATTCATCATATGCACCGATTATTTTTTTCACCAGTTGATGTCTTACCACATCAACATCTTTGAGATAACAAAAATCAATATCCTTCACCTTGTCCAGCACCCTTGCGGCTTCTACAAGGCCAGAGCGTTTCCCTCTAGGCAAATCGATTTGTGTCACGTCTCCGGTAATAACCATACGAGATCCAAAACCCAGCCTAGTCAAAAACATTTTCATTTGCTCCTTGGTTGTGTTTTGTGCTTCGTCCAAAATAATGAAGGCATTATCCAAAGTTCTTCCTCTCATGTAAGCGAGAGGAACAATCTCAATCACTTCTTTTTCCCTTAGCCGCGTTGCGGTTTCTCTTCCCAGCATGTCGTAAAGGGCATCATACAAGGGACGTAGATAGGGATCTACTTTTTCCTGTAAATCTCCAGGTAAGAACCCCAGACGCTCTCCTGCTTCTACCGCAGGTCTTGCCAAAATAATCTTTTGCACCTCTTTTTGTTTATATGCACTGATGGCCATGGCAACGGCAATATAGGTTTTCCCTGTTCCCGCCGGGCCGATTCCAAAAACAATGTCTTTTTTTCGCATGGAATCCACATAAGTTTTTTGGCCCAAAGTCTTGGGACGAAGAGGTTTGCCCATGTGGGTATAACAAATAATGTCCTTATCGATATTGCTCTTGCCGTAAGACATTCCTTTTTCTACTAATGACATGACATATTGGATTTTTTGGCTGTCTAATTTTTCTCCGGTTTCAATAATGCCAATCAATTCTTCGATAATCTTTTTTGCACTAGGCGTATCCTCGCCGCGAAGGACCAATTCATTATCTCGCTGGATGATATCCACCTTTAGCCCTTCTTTAATTGCAATGAGGTTTCCATCCATATTTCCGAAAAGCTCTCTTCTGTCCAACCCTTCGGGTAAGTCAATTTTTGTCATGGTTTCCAATAAAAAATTCCCTCCTATTACCTATTCCCGGCTAATCACAAATGACCAGATGAAAATCTGGTCATTGCTAGTCACTTATTATGCGAGAAATTGTTCAATTATTGTTCTGACTGTATTACCGTCGGCAACGCCCTTGACTTTAGGCATGACAGCACCCATGAGCTTACCCATGTTCTGCTTTCCACCTTGAATATCTAGATCTGCTGCAACTGTAGCGACAATCCCTTTGATCTCTTCCTCTGACATTTGTTTCGGCAAGTATGCCGATAATACTTCTATCTCTGCTTTGTAGGCATCTGCTAAGTCAGTTC